>CAYSUX010000084.1:0-10741 GCA_964434315.1 uncultured archaeon | reverse complement strand
CATACCGGCGGTCCCAGTCGAGGATACCCTCGACCTTTGTACCGACATCCGGGAGTCGGCTCTTCCCGGCCAGGATGTGGCGCACCCGGTGCTTCTTGCGTACTATCTTTATCGCAGTCTCCTGACCATCCCAACGCAGCCGGCCCTTGTCCGATGGCTGTCCCCCGCCCAGGGGATAGAAGGCCGAGCGGTCCAGCTCCACGACGGGCCCCTCGGGGCCATCGACGGCTGCCGTGACCATGGCGGTGAAATCCCTGGTATAGGTGCCGTCATGAGAGTCCATGTAGATTAGTTGGGTCATTGACACCCTATGACGATGACTATTTAAAGAATAGTTGGGATCCTCCCACCAGGGCGATAGTGCCCCTCCAGAAGGTGACAGGCTATGCCGACAGTTCATTGTTTGTGTCAGAATCTTTATTTTATTGCATACCTTGGCTAGCCCATGGAACCATATACCTGGTTTTACCTTCTCGTGGCAGCCATAGCCCTGATCCCGATGTGCATCTTCTGGATAAGCTACCGTCGGGTCAAGAGCAAGAAGCTCCTGATAACGGCCATGGCCTTCTCCATATTCTTCGTGAAGGCGATCATAATGGCCCTGGAAGTGGTGTTCGTCATCGTGGTCGGCGCCGAGGACTTTCCCGAGGAGTTCTGGATATCCCTGGCAGCGGTGCTGGACATCGTTATCATCACGCTCTTCGCGGTGCCATTGCTCCAGAAGCCCGAAGCCGAGAATGGTAATGGGGCCAGTGGAAACCGTGGGACCAACGGTGTCGGCGCACCTGGGGATGAAGTCGAACCAGGGGACCGGACAGGACCCGATGACCTCGATGCCCGGAGCAGACCCGGAACAGTCGGCGAACCCGAGCCGAACGGGAACCCGGAGCCGGAGACCGGACAGGAGCCTGGATCGGGGTCCGGGCAGGACCTTGCCGATATCGAACCGGAACTCAATGCTGAAGGTCGGGATTGAAACCCATGGTGAACGGGGATTTCGATCTTGAAGAACACCGACGAATCTACTCGTTCATCCTCACCAATCCGGGGGTTCACCTGCGCCGCCTGGCCCGGGACCTGGATGTGAACCTCAGTACCCTGCGTTACCGGCTCGACACCTGGGAGAAGCAGGGTCTGGTGGTCAGTCGCAAGGAACAGAACCTGAAGGTCTACTATGTCTCCGACAGGTTAACGACCAATGACAAGTCCATCACCCACCTGCTGCAACAGAAACGGTTCAGGGATATCATCCTGACCATCCTGGTCGAGCCCGCCATCACCCACTCCCGTATCATGGGCAAGCTGGGCCTGAAACCCTCGACCCTGACCAAGTACATCAAGGTCATCGAGAAGGAGGGCCTCCTCAGGCATGAACGCCACGGCCGGGAGAAGCGATATTATCTGAACGACGAGGATAATATCACCCGGATGCTGCTTTCCTACAAACGCTCCTTCTGGGATTCACTGGTGGACAGCGCCTTGGAGATATATTTCGAACGCTGAAGCCAAGCTTTACAGGGGGCCATCCTGGAAAAGAGGCTGAAGGGCTATATGCGGGCTGCTTGGCAAGGGCTTTACAGTTGCTTTTGGGTTGCTTCACGCTTTGTTCAATACTTCACGCTATGTGCCAGAAGCCCTTAATAAAAAAACGCGAAAAGCCCCATTACAGGAGCAATGATGACCGTAAACACCGATGTCAAGCTGGAAGTCTCCGGTATCTCGAAATCGTATGGTTCCTTTGAGGCCCTTCACGATCTCTCCTTTGAAGTGGGACCAGGGGAAACCCTGGGTTTGCTGGGTCCCAACGGTGCCGGGAAAACCACCGCGATACGCGTTCTCACTACGATATTCTCACCAACGCGGGGCACGTTCAATCTCGACGGGATCCCCCATACGCAGCACAACAAGATTCGAAGGAGAATCGGAGTACTCCCAGAGAGCTCCGGCTATCCTCTCCGGCTGACCGGCCTGGAATATCTCGTATTCTTTGCCCGCCTTTATGGAAAATCTCGTGAAACTGCCCGAAAGGACGCCCAGAGGCTGCTCTTCGTCGTGGGGCTCTCTGAACGAGCGGGGTCTCGCATATCAACCTACAGCCGGGGCATGCGGCAAAGGCTGGGCATCGCCAAGGCTCTCGTGAACGATCCGGAGGTATTGTTCCTTGACGAACCAACCCTCGGTTTCGACCCCAAAGGACAACGTGAGGTACTGGATATAATCCGTGGTATCACCCGGCAGCTCGGATCCTCCGTGATCCTCAGCACTCACTTCCTGGAAGCCGTCGAGCAGGTCTGTTCCCGGGTCATTATTCTCAACCGGGGCAGGGTCATCGCCGACGGCTCGGTGAACGAGATAAAACAGCTGGTCCGCATTCCCCAGACCGGTAGGTTCCAGGTACCACCCAAAATGCATGATACCGCCCGGATCCTGTTCAAAGAGTTCTCCCTGATCGGCGAGGTCGAATCCCATGGTGCCGGCTCGGGTTCGTTCAAGATCACCCTGGAGCTGGAAGAACTGGACCCCTTGCTGACAACAAATGAGAACCTGAATATTGTCCTCACGGCGTTGATCGAAGCCCGGATCCCGGTCCTGTCGTTCTCACTGGAGAGCGGAAGCCTGAGTGATGCTTTCCTGGAAATGACCAAGGAGGAGATACGATGAACGTCCAGCGACAAACCAACCCGAATGCCACCGACGAGGGCGACTCATCCTCTCCGGGATGGGTCATCATCGCCGGTCAGGAACTCCGCCAGCTCTGGTATGGAGGGCGCGGTCTGCTGATCCTCTTCGCTTTTGGCACCTTCCTCAGTCTGTTCACCTACATGCTCGCCACCAGCGAGGATCTGACCCGCATGGCCCAGACCGAAATGATAGGTCTTATCCTCCAGATCACCGTGACCGGGGCCATACTGCTGATCCTGGTGTTCAGCACCGACTCTTTCAGCGGCGAGCGTGACCGCAGCACCCTGGAGAACCTCTTGCTCACCCCCCTTCCCAGAAAAGATATGGTTATTGGCAAATTCATCGGGGCCATGTCGTTATGGGCAGGCATGCTGGTTATCTCGCTACCTTACCTGGCCCTGCCAGCCAAGGATACGGGCCTGCTCGGCCATTCGGTGTTGCTGGGGCTCTTCATGGGCACTCTTCTCATCGTGGGATTCTATTTTCTCGGGACCTTGTTCTCCATCTTCGCGCGGTCCAATCGGATGAGTTTCATCTTGAGCCTCTTTGCCTTCTTCGTGCTGTTCGCGCCTCTGCAACTTCCCGGGGGGGTGATGAGCAGTCCCATGGGTGAATTCATCCTTAAGGTCGATCCGGTTTCCGCAGGTATCAACTATATGACCGAGACCATCGCCAGCGGAGGCGACTGGGGTCTGGAAGCCCGTCTGGTGCTGTGGCCGCTGGTCTTCGTGATAGCCATGATTATCCTCTGTTTCTATATGGTCGGAAGGTTCCTCACTCTCACAGGGGGGAGGTCGCAATGAATCGCCTGCAAGGGGGCTGCATCGCGTTACTATTACTGCTTGGCATCGTGAACTTGGCGCTCCTGTCGGTGATCGCCCCGTCGGTCGGAGCAGAGGACGGTGTGACGGAAAAGAAAAACGATCTTCTCATAGAGTTGAACATGACCGAGGTATCCCTCAACGAGAGCGATCATTTCACCTTCATCAGCACCATCACCAACAACGGCTCCAAGGCGACTCCGCTTCTCGTGGCTCATCTGAACGTGGCCAGCCTCCAGCAAGGGCTCTATGTGGACCCCGAGGACTGGTCGCCGGAGCGCACACAGTTCCTGGACCCTATCGAACCGGGAGCCTCGGCCAGACTCACCTGGCGAATACATGGACTATTTGCCGGTAACTTCGCCATCTATGTGGTAGTCATGGCCAAGGACACCTCGGGAGCCCCGGTCGTTTCCGAAGAGATACTGGTCCATATCGAGAAGTGGTCGGTCATGCAGATAATGGATGTCTCCTGGGTCCTCATGTCCATCCCCGTCATCCTGGGTTTGCTCTATATTGGACAGAGAAGCTGGTTGACCCAAAAACAACGTAAAACGAATGATGAAAAACCCCTCATGGTAAGTGACAGAGAACAGTGAACCAATTGATATGTCTGTATTCCTGACAAACAGTCAACGATCAACAGTCATCAGTTAACAGTAGAAAGTCAACAATCATTGCGCACATTACACATCTTGTTTATCAGTTTCACCATAGGGTCACATGGCGAAACCCTCTGGTGGTAAAATTTCCAGATTCTATGTCATAAACAATAGAATAAGTAATACATAATATGATTACAGTTACCGATTCGAATTAAACATTATTGGTTAAGTAATGGTTCATACTTTGTGCCAATATTCACACATTGTTTCAAAGTTCACGCTATGTGTCAGAAATCATTTTAATAGTCTCAAACTAAACGATATCGTGGTAAAAAAACCACTGGAGACATCAAATGAAACACGCATTTATCCCAGCCAATTCGGCAACTCCACCGAATACGAGGATGGCAAGGAGGACAAGGCCGGGTCCTGGGAGGGTGGTATAGACGGTGCCCAACCAGGGGTCATCATGATGAAGTACCCCCTGGCCGGTTTTTCCTATCGCCAGGAGTACTACCAGGGGAAAGCCGAGGACATGGCCGAGGTCATCCGCCTCAACCAGACCGTCACCATCGGCCTGGACGAATACGAGGACGTTCTGATCATCCGGGAATGGAACCCCCTGGAGCCCGGGGTCCTGGAGGACAAGTACTATGCCCCCGGCATCGGCGTCATCAAGGAGCAGGTGGTCCAGGGTGACCCCGAGTCGGTGGAACTGATCGAAACGAACATCACCTGAGAAGGCCCATACAGGACCTGGTAAACCCTACAGGACCTGACAACCACAGTTCCATGGCCAAGGCGCTCAAGCTGGCCTGCCACGATTCCCTTAAGATCGATAGAGCATGAATCGAAGGGGTCATATCGATCAAAGCTCTAAACCGACAACCGATCTTAGCGATCCGTTCGATCGATCGATCCCCAAAAAGCCTTATCCAGCCTGCTTATCGGGTCATCCCGCCTGGAATAACGGGCAGGTAGTCACAAGAGCATGGCGAATAACCCGGCAGGCTGACATGACACTACTTGATAAGAAGGCCGGAGTTGACCCTGTGGCGACCGGGACCTGCAAGATGGGGCCCCACGCAGAGGGGATCGAGGAGGACCAACGCCGCTCCCGGTCGAGTGTGGCCTCGACCGATACTCCCTCCTCCGGCAGTGGGCTATCGTCGGTGAGGATATGACGAACCCAGTGTTTTTTCCGTACGATCTTGATGGTGGCTTCCTTGCCATCCCAGCGAAATCGATCCTTGTTGGAGGGCTGGCCTTCGCCCAGAGGGTAGAAAGCTGAACGGTCCAGTTCCACCACCGGTCCTTCGGGGCCATCGGCGGATGTTGACCGTGGCCGTGAACTCGCGAGTCAGGAGCCGGCATGGAAGTCCATGAAGATGAGTTTGGTCATGGCCGGGACAGAATGGATGGGATGAAAAAGATTTCAGGAGCCGGTGTGGATGGTAGTTTTATTTATGGCATCATGAACATGCCCCATCATGGCCAGCGAGGAACGTCAATCAGTACTATCCCAGACAAAGACGTGGACAGACGTTCAAATCCGGGAGGACGATCTAGGATGAATGAGAAGGGGCCGGAAAGTGTGGGTTCAAGGTCCAAAGACCCAGAGAATCCAAAGGACCCCAAAAGGCAGTCTACACCGGCAAGCAGTCTTCCGGGACGAATTCCCCATCTCCAGAGGATCTTCATCGTGATTTACGTAATCACCATGGTTTTCTACATCTTTTTCTATTACCTGCTCAAGGGTGATTTTTTCAATCTCAATAGTGTGGAATCCGAATACCGCCCAATCGAAATCGCGACCCGACTGGCGGTTCTCCTGATATTCCTGCTGGCCGTCATCCACCTTTTTCAGATCAGAAAGGGCCACCGCGACTTTCGCCTGGTGGGACTGATGGTCGTCGTGGGTCTGATGCTGGTCTTTCTGGAGAACAACTGGGATGCCACATTGCGCGAACCTCTCGTCGGTCGTTTTTTCCTGGCCGGTTTTCTGGGCGGTAGCCTGTTATATTTTTTATACCGCTCGTGGGAAACCAACAAATACAGTTCCCTGCTGTTTTTCTTGTCGGGAGCCGCGTTCGCCCTCTCTCAACTACTGGATACCATACACGACGGTAGAGGATCCATAGATTCCCTCTCCTTCATCACTGACATCCTGAATGAGAATTTACGTCATTCCGAGGAATTCTGTGAGTTGTTGGGCTCTCTGTTTCTACTACACGCCTTCTGTTGCTGGCTGGCCAGTCAACCTCCTCCGGTCCGGTCTCTGGAGATCTGGCGCACTCCCCACGGTCGGCCCTTGATAGTGAGCCTCTTGCTGATCAGCCAGGGCAACGCGATGCTGAGCTGGAATCGCGGCGAGGTTCCAAGTTACTGGGTCTTCGGAACCGGTGTGGTCATGTCCATTCTGGGGATCGTGATTCTATATATGATCATATTCAAGCCCGAATTCCAGGCCTACCAGAAGCGAAAACAAAAGAAAGAAGAACAACATTTAACCGATACAAAGGCCCCCTCGATCGAGGATGGATTGAAAAAGGATGGCGATGATGTTGAAAATGACACCACCGAAGGAGTGGCAGGATTCACCGATAGTAAGAAGGGATGTTCTGGGAATCGGGAGGTCGAGGGCGACATTGAAGGTAAGGTCGAGGGCGACATTGAAGGTAAGGTCGAGGGCGACATTGAAGGTAAGGTCGAGGGCGATATTGAAGGTAAGGTCGATAATGATGTCAAGGGTGGCAATAATGATCCAGCCAATCCCTAGATGGGGGCACATGCGATTTCTTGCTACTTCTACCATACGCGGGAAATGGCGGCGTTGGTTTTTTGACCGGGGGATGAGTTAGGTCATGGAGCCCGAAACAGAAAGGATCATACCCGGATGGCTGAAACCACATATGCTGGTGTCAGTGGTCGTCCCTTGCTTCAATGAAGAGGAGTGTTTGATCCCTTTAGTCCAGGAGCTACGCTCCGGTCTCAAACCGGTTCCCAATCCATGGGAGGTAATCCTGGTCGATGACGGTTCCACAGACGGAACCTGGAAGCGCATCCTGGCGCTCAACCATCGGGATGGACGATTCAGAGGCCTTCGTCTGGCAAAGAACAGCGGCCAGACCGCCGCCACCCTGGCGGGCATACGCCATGTTTCCGGGGAGGCGGTCATTACCATGGACGGTGACCTGCAACACCATCCCAAGGATATCCCCAGGGTTCTGAGAGCCTTGAACCGGGGTTGTTGTGTTGTATCGACATGGAGAGCCGACCGCAAAGATGAGCCTTTCATGAAACGAATCCCCTCGTTGATATCCAACGGCCTGGCACAGGTGATGACCGGTGTATTGATCCATGATTTCGGCTCCGGTTTCAAGGGCTATCGGGCCTCGCGTCTGGAAGGTCTGCAGCTTTACGGCTCGTTCCACCGGTATCTTCCAGTCCTGGTGCTACAGCCCAATGACATGATCGGCGAGGTGGTCATCAAATACCGGCTCCGGGTGGGGGGCAAGACAAAGTATGACGCCACTCGCCTGTTGAAGGGCGTGCGGGACCTCATCTACATCACCTGCGTGACCAGGTTGAAGCGCAATCCCCTGGCCCGGGCCTGGGCTCGGTTCATGGTGAAGCTCCACTACGACGGCGGTATGGCCACATATCGGGTGGTTGACATTGTCGGCATCGATGATAAGTAAGGCAGGCAGCTAACAGCCATCATTAAAGGCCGGGACCTCTGGGTGGTCGTGAGCCTTCGCCGTGGCCCTGAACGACCATTCACCCTTCTTTTCACCGTGGACCTGGAGGAGCAGGCCCGTCTGGAGCGGGTCGGCCTGGCGCGTGAGTCGATGTCCGTGGCCGCACAGGGCGCGCGGGACCTCATCGAGTTACTGGAAGGTCTGGGTATCAAAGCCACCTGGTTCACCACCGCGACCTTCGCTCTCAATGAGCCCCGGATGGTCCGTGAACTGGCACAGAGAGGTCACGAGGTGGCGCTGCACGGTTTCCACGACCGGGACGACTACAAGACCATGGAGCCGTCGAGAGCCGGCTCCCTGCTGTTCAAGGCAAATCGTGTGGTCGGTTCGGTGGCCGGCCGTTCTCCCATCGGCTTCAGGGCACCTCGTTTCCAGCATCCCGGTCATGACCTCCTCGCCGGCCTGGGTCTGGCCTACGATAGCTCGCTTCACCCTTCCCCGGTACCGGGCCGGTACAGCGGCAGAGGCCCATTGGAGCCCTTCAGGGAACCCGAGAGCGACATGACCGTGCTACCGGTCTCGGTGGTACCCGGGGTTCGCCTGCCCCTTTCATGGCTCTGGTTCAGGGCGTTGCCCGAAGGCTACACCCGTTGGGGAGCCTCCCTGGTGGAGGCGAACAGTGACCATCTGTGTCTCTATTTCCATCCCTGGGACTTTGCGGACCTGCGACCTTACCGGTTCTGGCTCCCCCCGGGATATACCTGGAAAACGGCCGGAGCGGTGGCCAAAATGCAGAGTTTTCTGGAATGGGGCCTCGGACGGGGCTGGAAGTCATCCACCGTCGAGGACTATCTAAAACAAAACGATTTGATATGAGTCATTCGACCTCGTCGTCCTCGGTTCGGACGGCGTCTCGGTCAGGCAGCCCGGTCATGGCCATGGCGCCCATGCCCAGGGGTACTGACAGGGTCAGGGAGGTTGCCACCTCCAGGATGCCGATGGTGACGGCCTGGGCCCCGGCCACGTCGGCGGCGGCCAGGACCAGCGTGGCCACGGCGATGTTTCCCACGCCCAGGGGCAGGAACTGACCCACCGAGTAGACCACCCCCGCGGCCAGGAATATCAGGCCCGCGGCCTTCACATCACCGGTGACCGCCAGGACCAGGACTCCGAATCGCAATGAGGCGTTGAGCCAGATGGCGGCGGTCAGTCCCATGGCCACAGCCGCGGTGCGGGGCCGGGAGCGGAGCTGCTCCAGACCGGTCTGGAACTGGTGCATCAATCCCACCAGTTTGCGGCGCAGGCCGCCTCCCTCTTCACCGCTGCCGGGACCATCAACGTCATTGGTTCCGACCTGGCCGGCCGCCCCATTCCCAACCCTATCCTCATCCCCATCCCGGGGTTTGAAGCGGGCGATGAGCCATCGCAGGGGGACCGGATGGAGTGCCAGGACCAGCAGACCGACCAACATCATCACCAGCAGACCCAGGGAGAGGACCATGTTGTACCCCTCCTCGGGCTTGAGCTCGGGCAACAGGAACCAGAGGCCACAGACGCTCAGGGCCATCAGGATGGTCAGGTCCATGAGCCGCTCACCGAATATCGTGGCCAGTCCCTCACCGGTGGGCACATCGTTCTCGTGGCGTAGCAGCAGGGCCCGCACCGGTTCGCCGCCCACGCCGCCCGGGGAGGTGTTGTTCACGGCCAGGCCGCACAGGAAGAGACGAAGGGCCCGGGCGTATGAGATATCTGTCTTCGTGGTGGTGACTATCTGGCGCCAGCGGGTCGCCTTCAGGACCACGTTGAGCAGGTAGAGGAGCGCCGCCACGAGTAGCAGCCACAGCTCGACCCCGGCCATGGCCTCGGCTACCCGGTGAGGCTTTATGGCCAGGATCAGCCCCACCAGGGTCACCATGGCCAGAAGGAGCATTGCCGTCCTTACCCGACGCATCGTATGGCCAGGCTCCAGGTCTAAAAAGGCTTTAGCGACCATATCCCCGGAACGCTTCCGCTCTCATGGAATGTAATGGGCAATGGGTCAAGGCTTTTCAACCATCAACGATTGATGGACCGCTTTCTGGTGGCCAATACCGTGGACTCCCGAACCATGAGGTGGATGATAGCCATGGCAGGAGTGGCCGTCTTTTTCTACTTCTGTTCCATCATCCTGTCCAACTACCGGAAGGTGGCTGAGGCCATGGGCGGCCTGGAATGGCCCTGGCTGGCCTTGGCCCTGATGGTCAGCCTGGCAGCCTATGGGGTTCGGGCGCTACGCTGGAACTACTACCTGGGACGACTGGACGTGGATATGGAGCGGCGTCAGGGCGTATTGCTCTACTTTGCCGGGCTCTCCATGCTTATAACGCCGGCCATGATCTCCGGGGTGATCAAGGTGGGCCTGGTCAAGACCACCAAGGGCGTTGAGCTTAAGCGGACCCTGCCCATCGTCGTGGTCGAGCGGTTGACCGACCTGGTAGGCATGCTGGTTCTGGCGGCCATGGGGGTCACCTTCTTCGGCCTGGGCTACTACTCCCTGGGTGGCACCCTCATCTTTCTGGTGGCCGTGATCGCCATGGTCCAGATACCCTATATCAGGGAGCGGATCCTGAGATTGTGGGAGCTCATCCCCGGGCTGCGCAACTATGTGAACACCCTGCGCCAGTTGATCAGCTCGGCCCAGACCCTGCTGGACCGTCATTCCTTTGCGGTCGGCTCGCTCTACGGCTTCATTTCCTGGGGGCTGGTGGGAGTGACCTTATACTTGCTTGTCCTGGGCTTCGGTATGGACCTGACCCTGTTCGAAACCATCTTCATCTTCGCCTTCCCGGCCATCCTGGGCATCATGTCCCAGACCCCGGGAGGACTGGGGGTGGAGGAGATCGGGATGGGGACCCTGCTTTACATGAAGGGGATCGAGGTGGCAGAGGCGACG
>CAYSUX010000083.1:0-10795 GCA_964434315.1 uncultured archaeon | reverse complement strand
GCCTCCACGATGACCCCCACGCTCACACCGCCCGGTTTGAAGTTGCCGTCGGGCTCCATGATGGAACAGGAGTGGTGGGCCGGTACCATCGTCACCCTGGCAGCGCGACCTTTCTTGTCCTTCATCTCCAGGGTCCCGCCGGTGTTCATGCCCTCGGCCGACAGGCCCCCTGATTCACGAACCCAGGTGGCCACCTCATGGACGGCGTAGACCGTGGCATCGGTCCGCTTGCCAATGGCTACCGTATCGCCCAGATGGTCCTGGTGGCCGTGGGTCAATACGATGAGATCACAATCGACCTGCTTTATCAGATCGGCTCCAACCAGGGGATTGGCTGAAAAGAAAGGGTCAATGAGCACGCGCGGGGGGCCTTCGATAAGAAAGGCGTCATGGCCATACCAGGTCAGCTTCATCTGCTCAGCTCCGGCAGACCTATCCCGGGTCGCCTTTAATCGATTTCGATGCCCAGCATGTCGGCCAGCTCCCGATAACGGTTGCGGATGGTCACCTCGGTGACCCCGGTGACCGTGGCGATGACCTTCTGGGAGCGTCGCTGGCCTGTGACCCTGGTGGCGATGTAGATGGCCGCCCCGGCAAAACCGGTGGGACCCCGACCCGAGATCATCTCCTCCTGGCCGGCCTTGTTCAGCAGACTCTGGGCCTCCTGTTCGGTGGCCGGATCCAACTCCAGTTCGGAGCAGAACCGGGAGATGTAATCGGCAGGCCCCGGAGGGGCGATCTTCAGGCCCATCTCACGGGCCAGGAAACGGTAGGAGCGACCGATGTCACGACGGTGTAGGGGCGACACTGTGGCGACCTCGTCCAGGGTACGGGGCAATCCAACCGACCGGCAGGCGGCATATAGCGAGGCCGCCGACAGGGCTTCGATGGAGCGGCCACGTACCAGTCCGTTCTCCACCGCCTTGCGATATAGCAATCCGGCTTCCTGTTGGACATCCCTGGGCAACTTGAGCTGGGTGGCCATCCGACCCATCTCGGCCAGGGCGTAGTTCAGGTTGCGCTCCACCGAGCGGGAGAGCCTTATCCGACGTTGCCATTTGCGGATGGTCTGGGCCTGACGGGCAGCCTCGCCGCTGATGGTGCCTCCCATGGCGTCACGGTTGGATCGGTCGATGGTCGTGGAGAGCCCCTTGTCCGCCAGGGTGTAGGAACTGGGGGCACCGGTCCTGGAGCGGGAGGCGGTCTGCTCGGCATCGAAGGCCCGCCATTCGGGTCCCTGGTCGATCAGCGACTCCTCCAGGACCAGACCACAGGCCTGACACACCAGTTCGGCCTTCTGGTAATCATGGCTCAGGTGTTCGGAACCGCACTCCGGACAGGTGACTATCTCGTCCAGTTCCTCCCGCTTTTTCTCCTCGGCCATGGCTCAATCACCGGTGAAGACCGGCCGACCCAACAATCGTTGGCTGTCACTGCCCTGATCCAGTTTGACCCTGGCGAAGGGGGTCTTCCAGGGGCCGAAGAGCTCATCGACCCGCCCTACCGGCCTGTGGCGTCCGTCATAAAGCCGACTCGGGACCGGAGGCAGTCTCTCGCAATGGACGATCAACCACCCTCCAGAGGTCAGATGCAAGGCCTTACCCAGAGGTTGCATACCCCAGGATTGCATTCTATTTTATATAAAGCTTTAGGTAGATTTATATTAAAATGGGAACAACTTCAAAGATACCGACCTCGATTAGCGATGGTCTTCCGACGTTCCAGGACCGCCTCGGCGCCGGGCCATTCCAACCTGTAACCGGCGGTGAACCCCTCCAGCACTTCATGTGCCACATCGGGATGGGAGGCGCCCACACATTCCCATAACACCTGGAGGTCCAGACCCTGCTGCTCAAGGGTGGCGTCGAGACGACCCAGTCCCCAGTCCAGCAGGACGGGCCCGGACCTGGATAGAACCACGTTGGAGGTTGTCAGGTCACCATGAGCCAACCCCTCACGATGGGCCAACGCCACCTGCTTTCCCACCCTTGATGCCGGTTCCCCGACCGGTTCGGGCTCACCGCGGTCCGGACCCAGAGCCGCCTTCCAGACCTGGCCATCGATCCACTCCTCCACGATGAGATGATGCGACGGACGGACCTGGAGCAGGGATGGCACCCGTACACCGGCTTCGGCCGCTGTGAACAGCAGGCGGGCTTCGACCCGGGTTCGACGACTCCGGAGCCGGTGGTCCAGTGTCGGATGGCGGTAGGCCTTCGGGACCCGCATCTTGTAGACGGCCCTTTCTCCCAACCACCACCCCAGGTATAGCCTTGCCTCGGCCCCTTCGTGGACCAGTTCCCATGGATTCTCGATCGGGGAGGGGGACGGCGGTGATGCCGTGGACGGGAGCGAGAACGAGGGAGAGGAGGATGAGGGAGAGGGCGAGGGAGAGGGCGAGGGCGAGGAGGGCTTCAGTGCCATATGACATCCACCTCATCGGTGCGAAAGGCCTGGTCCACCCGGCTCTGCTCCAGGTCGTGAGCAACCCCGGCGGTGTGCATGAGCAGACCCAGCCAGCCGATCATGGCCCCGTTGTCCACACACAACGAGGGGGGCGGGGCCAGCACCTCCAGGCCACGGGCCCGGCCCAGGATCCCGGCCATCTCCCGCAGCCGTCCATTGCAGGCCACGCCACCCCCCAGCAGGAGCTCCTGTTTGTTCGTGTGAGCCAGGGCCCGCTCGGCCACCTCGAGCACCGCCGCGAACACCGTCTCCTGTAGGCTGTAACACAGCTCTTCCAGAGAATGGCCCTGTTCCAGCCGGGCCCGGACCGCTGTCAACAGACCCGAGAAGGCCAGGTCCATGCCCTGCACGCCATAGGGCAATTCCAGCAGCTCGGGCAGCAGGTCGCCACCCTCCCTGTCGGCCCATGAACGGGCGTTGTCCTCGATGGAGGGACCGGCCGGGAAGTCCAATCCGGCCAGACGGCCGAACTTGTCCAGCATGTTGCCGATACCGATGTCCTGGGTCTCGCCGAAGATTCGATACCGCCCGGCTGCCAGACCTATGATCTGGGTATTGCCCCCCGACAGGTAGAGCATCAACGGGTCCGAGCCGCCCAGAAGACGACCGATCTCCAGATGGGCCACACAGTGGTTGACCCCGAGCAGGGGCAACCTCAGGGTCAGGGCCAGAGCCCTGGCGGCGGTGGCCCCGGTACGCAGACAGGGACCCAGTCCCGGGCCCCTGGCAAAGGATACCGAACCCAGATCACCGTAACCGACCCCGGCCCGCTCCAGGGCCCGATCCAATAACCCGGGCAGCACGACGGCATGATGGTTGGCCGCCTCCCGGGGGTGGATGCCGCTGCCCGAGGGCGGACGATAGAGCGCCCGTTCGTTGGCCAGTACCTCGCCGGTGTCACAGACAATACCCACACCCGCCGTATGGGCGGTGGATTCGATTCCCAGGGCCAGCATACCTATTCGGATCCCATTTCCGGTTCATCCACCGGCTCATCGCGAGGTGTTCCCGGCTCCCTCTTGGCATCGGCATGGTTTGGTCCAAGGTCTGGTCTGTCTTCCGACATCCCATCCTCGGTCGTTGAGAATTTGTCCTTGCTCAACGGATCCTCTGCCGGCTGTAACCCTCCCTCCAGTTTCAGATTGGTCACCACTGCATAGATCATCAGGCCGGCCAGGCAGAGCAGGACCATTATGGCTATCCGCCAGGGCGTTGGATCATCGTCATGAGTATCGCGGCCTTTGATATTGATATTGACGGTCTGCTCATTCTCCCAACGGTCGGTCCACTGGGTCAGTTCGCCATCCGGGTCCGCGACCACCTTCAGATCGAGGTCGCCATCGTTGGAGATGGTCCAGTTCAATATCACAGAGCTGTTGCCGCCGGGCTGGATGCCGTTGACCGTCTCGAAATCCAGAGTATTGGTTTCGTATATCAGATGGACACGTATACGTTCCACATAGATGGGATTGGGATTGTTCACCACCACCTTCACCGCTAATTCATCCCATTTTTCCAGATCCGGGGTGAGCAGGGTAGCCGATATGGGAAAATTCATCGTAACCTGATGGAGATTTATGGTTGTAAGCTCCAGGGAACCCTCAGCCGACCAGCTCAGGGCCTCTTCCCATCGCGCCTCGCCCCAGGTGTAACCAGGATCATCGTACTGTTGGGCCAGGGACTCGCTTACCAAGGGCCAGTTCACGGCGAGATGGAAGGGGCCGTTGACCACCTCGGTACCATCATCGGTCACTATCCGGCCCAGCAACCCCATCTCCAGTTCCCCATCTTGCCAGAGGGTCTGGTTGATCAGTTTACCGGTGCTGTTCCTTATCTGAACATAAGAGCTGGACAGGTCCAGCCCCGTGTCCGGGACTATCTTCAACCTGCTGGGGAAGTAGTATTGTCGCCGGACCGCTCCCGGCGCCAGGTTGAAGGTGCTGTCGGCCACCTGACCCTCGTTGCCGATGGTCGCCATGGCGCTCTGGGTCATGTTATTGAAGGTGGTACCCGTTAGTTCGAGTTTGGCAGCGTTACGGGAGCTGATACCCCAACTGGTGTTGTTGCCGTCGAGGATGACCCCCTGCCACTCCAGACTACCTCCATCACCCACCATCCACAGGCTCTTGTAATCGGAAAGGGTGGTGTCGGTGGCGATCATCTCTCCGAAGATAAGGGCCTGGAAGCGGCGGTCATTTTGTGCCGTCACATGGCTGTCGATGAGCTGCAACGAACCACCGCTCCTGACCCGCAACGACAGATTGACGGCGTCGAATCTCAATGTGGCGTTGTCCACTATCAGGGTGCCTTCCACCGTCACGTTCCCATGCAACTCCAGGGTCTTGTTGGCCACGGTCTCGGTCTCACCCTGGGCGATGACCATATCGGATGGAACGACCTCCCCATGCCCGGGAGCGGATAGCCATAGCAGGATGATAACTCCCAGGAGTGGAAGTAGGGCCACCATCGGCCAGGGCCGGTCCGGTACCTGGGAAAGGCAAAGGATTGACATGATTGATGTACTCTTTTGGCCCTAATAAAGCTCACCCCGACAGGCCGATGGGATCAGGGTTCTTTTACTTTGTTTACACCATTAGCTTTATTAAACCCTCCAGAATAGCCCACCCCCCGGATGCCTCCTTTTCAAAGGACGGCGGAGGATTAACTTGACCACGTTCATTGATGTGCCTAGCGAACCGCTGGTTCAGAACCTAGCTGATAGCCTCAAGGAGCTCGAAGCTATCCAGCCCCCGGAGTGGGCACCCTATGTTAAGACCGCGGTCCACCGCGAACGTAGCCCCAGCCAGCCCGACTGGTGGTTCCTGCGCTCGGCCGCGATACTGCGCAAGATCGCCTTGAAGGGGCCTCTGGGCACCCAACGGCTCTCCCGGCTCTTCTCGGGCTCGAACAACCGGGGTTCCAAGCCCAACCGCTCCATCGCCGGCTCCCGTTCCATCATCCGCAAGGCTCTCCAGCAACTGGAGGAGGCCCAGCTCATCGAGAAGGTCAACGAGAAGGCCAAAGAGAAGCAGATCTGCCGGGGTCGCAAGATCACAGCGAAGGGCCAATCCCTGCTTGACAACTGCGCCCATGAAGTGCAGGGGAACGCCCCGGAATCATAGACCAGCAAAGAGAATCACCCATGGAAGATGATGAGCTGAATGCCCTGCGCCAGAAGCGACTGGCGGAGCTACAGACTCAGGGCCAGGGTCACGACCCCCTGGAAGCCCAGCAGCAGATACAGGCCCAGCAGGCCCAGGCCGATGCCATGCGCGAGCATATCCTGCGGCGTATCCTTACCACTGAGGCCAAGGAGCGACTGGCCCGCTTGAGGATGGCCCACCCCCAGCAGGCAGCCGTCATCGAATCCCAACTCATAGGTCTGTCCCAGTCAGGCCAGATCCGCTCGGTCATCGACGAGCATACCCTAAGACAATTGATCGCCAAGATCAAGCCCCCCAAAAGAGATATATCAATCACGAGGCGATAAGGTGGCTAGCCATACACATCATGCGAGAAAGACCCGGCTCAACAGAGCCACCAAACGTAACCGGCGTGTGCCGGCCTGGATAATGCAGCGAACCAACCGTCGTTTTACCCAGCACCCCAAACGCCATTCATGGCGTCGTGGCACCCGACTGAAGAAGTGATCATATGGCCGATGAAGAGCTACAACAGGAACGTATCTTTACCATCCCCCTGCGTGAGACCCGCGATGTTCCACGTACCAAGCGGGCCCCGGTAGCCATTCGTCTGATCGCCGACTACGTCACCCGTCACATGAAACCCACCGATGAGGATGGAAACCCCATCCTGGACAGTCGGAAGGCCCTGCGAGCCTCAGGCGATGACAAGCGTATCTATATCGAAGAGGAGATCAACGAGATGATCTGGGCCAGGGGACGGGAGAAACCTCCCCGCAGTATCAGGGTCAAGGCCCTGAAGTTCGAGGACGGCACCGTCGAGGTGCGTCGCCCCGAGGAATAGGCCCGGCATGCTTTCCCGTCTGGACCTTTACAACAACCCCCACGTTGGCGTCTTCCTCAGCGTCGGAGAGGGATTTCACTTCTATCCTCCCGGGCTCACCAAAAAGGATATCAAGGAAATGGAGCGGGTGCTCAAATGCCCGGGGACCGAGCTCACGCTCGGCGGCGGCAGGGTCCTGGGCTCGAACATGGTCAACAACCAGCATGGGCTGCTGGTGAGCGACATCGCCACCGAGGCCGAGCGCAAAGTTCTGGAGCAGACCACGAAGGAAGCGGGCCTATCCCTGACATTCTGGGAAGGTCGCCACAACGCCGTGGGCAACAACCTGCTGGTCAATGACCGGGTGGCCCTGGTCAATCCCCGTATCGCCCCCTCCAATCTGCGCCAGATCGAGCTGGCCCTGGACGTGGAGGTCCATCGCGAGGCCCTGGCCGGTGTGGAGACCGTTGGCATGGCGGGCGTGGCCACGACCGGGGGCCTGCTGGTCCATGCCAAGGCAAAGCCCGATGAGCTCCCGGCACTGGAAGAGCTCTTCGGCGTCAAACCCCATCGGGCCACGGTCAATTTCGGCCTGCCCCTGGTGGGCGCGGGCGTGGCGGGCAATGGTCATGGCGCGGTATGCGGCAAGTCCACCACCGGCATCGAGCTGGGTCGGATCGAAGAAGGACTGGGCCTGTTCTGAATCTATACCGAGCCTATTCCGAGGCTATTCCGAGCCTCTACCGGGTCTACACAGGGCTTATTCCTGAGGTAACATCTTTCACCTGGCATCTCGGGCGCGTCCGTTGTCCGGTCCCGGGACGGTGCTTCAATTCATCTAACAGCTCATTTGACTCCATTCCCATCGTGAAGCAAACAAGGACGCAAAAAATCGTCATACCTGTGAACACTCTTGGTCCCGAATCTGTTTTAATACCCTGACATAAGGACTCACATAACATGTCTGGGCAAGACAACACTCAGCCTAGGTCTAAACCTGGCCTACTGGATCGTCTTTTAGGTTCACCCAAGAAAAAAGCCTCGAAGAAACCGGCCTACTATGCCGATGGAGGCGCGCTCATGGGGACCGTTGTGGACGAGCTCGAAGACGAATCGGGCAACTCCGCCAGCTATGTTGTTGAGACCGACTATGGTGAGCGGATGCGCTTCCCGGTCGATCAGTTCGAAGTGACAGAACGGGGACTCATCTATCGGCCCCTCTGGAAGGAGTCGCTTCAGAAGCAGGTCGACGAACTGGAAGAGCGGATCCGGGCCGCCGAGACCGGTGACAGCATGGTCGTCGCCCGTATCCTGGACATGAATACCGTAGATCAAGAATCCATCAAGGCCCTGAAGGCCAAACATCCCGAACAGAGCGATGTCTTCGAGGCCTTTGCCGGGCTCATTGCCCTCTACCGTGAGCTACGCCAGCGCCTGGATGTGCTGGAGGTCGAGCGATTGAGAGCCAGGTCCGACCTTACCATGCACGCCGGGGAACGGTTGCTCAAGCACCATTCCCGCCGCGAGTTCGCCAAACTGGTGCTGGCCGAACGACGCCGGTACCAGATCTGTGACATCAACATCAAACATGTACGGGAACTCCTGGAAGCCCTCTACGAGTCCCCTTACTTCCCTGACAAACTATTCCCACCCCTCGATTCTGATGATTCATTTGCGGGAGATGACCCTCTTGCCCAGAACAACTCTCCCGCACCACCTCCGTCCTCCCCAGAACGAAAACCTGCCCCCGCTACAGCAGACAACACCGAAAAGCCCAGCCGGAGCGTGCCTCGGGTGCCTCCGGCCACGGCCATTCCGAACAATGCCCCCAATGACAGTTCTGCCACCAACGGTGACCGGCCCGGTCCCAGGGTGACCTTCACCCCCCCGCCCAGTCAACTGCGACAGGCCCAGGTCAAGAAGGAGCCTCCTGAAACACCCCGACAGGCCGAACCCCGACCCTCGGGACCACCTCCCCAATCCCAGGCCAGGGCTCAGCGCCAGGTCCCTCGACAGGACCCGCGGCAGACCTACGAGAACTGGGATCGGGAGCGCTCATGTTCAAAGGCCCCAACTCACCCACCCCGGAGAGCTCCCAGGACCCCAAATGGCATTGCCAGCCAGTTCCAGGGCCTCATCAAGGACAGGAACTCCGGACCGCTGAACATGGCTGCCCCGGGTGTGGCCAACTCCATGCTCTCTTTCGTAAACGACGTTCGCAGCGGCGGCCCGACCAAGGCCAAGGGCGCCAAACGTCAAGGCGCGGGCCAGGCTCTCGTACTCAATCTCAACTCCAGAAGTTAGAGATGAGATAGAGTTAGACCTCAAGTTGAACTGAAATTGAAATGGAGTTGAACTGGAGTTGGAACCGGAGCCGGACCCTAGAGATCGCTGTTCACGGCCAGGGCGTCGTCAGGCCAGTATCTTATTCTCATTCTGTGTAGCCCGTAGCCTGCCAGATAGGAGAGCAGGGCGGCCGGGATCATGAACATCACGAATAGCAGGGCGAAGATGGCTCCCACCTCACCCAGGAAGCAGGCCAGGACCATCATCTTCATTCCCGAGGGTACCGATATCGCGATGGCCAGCCCCGCGCCCATCACCAGGCCTTCGGAGACCACTCCTGCCAGGATGACCTCGGCTCGATATGAGCAACCGATGAGGTAGGCGATGAGGCCTGCCAGAGGGGCGGCGATGAGCACTCCGCTAAAGGAACTGCCCTTCAGTATGAACGGTATCATCACAACGCCTGCCAGCCCGCCGGCCACCAACGGACGCAGGGGGTCGAAGCGATACCAGTCGATATCCCTGAGCCACGCGGTGGGACTGACCTCCTTGAGCCAGGCCAACTTGGCGAAACGCGAACGCCCGCCCAACCGACGGTAGAGCCATGCCAGACGCGGGTGTATCCTGACCCCCTCCCAGGAGGCATAGACCTTCCAGCGGCCGATGGCATCGGCGATGATGGCCATGATCGCCAGGATGACCACCGACAGGACCGCCATGTACATGGCCGAGATGACATTGAAGATGATGACCGCGCCCCAGGGATCCCAATCCATTACCTTTTGGATGAAACCATCGGGGAGCAGGACCCAGTAGGGACTCGAGTAGATGAAGATCGTCGTGTTGTAGACCCCGGTGGTGGCATCTTCCGGCGGAGTCGCCGTCACCCTGGGTTCCAATCGTCCCTTGGCCTCCACATAGAACACCGAACCGTTGGTATCGAGCCATTCGTCGTGACCACCGGTGGCGTAGATTATGCCCTTGACCCCCAACAGGGCCGGGGCGTTGATCGGCAGGGTGCGATTGTAGGGGACTCCGACCTCGAGCTTGTCGTAGTTCATCCGCCCTTCCTGTTCAGGCGGCACATTACCGTTGACGCACATGGCCACCGAAACCTCGTCGTAGGCGAAGAACGCGGTGGTCAACAGGAACACCAGGAACATGCCGGCAGCATAGGCGAAGACCCGCCGTATCCGGACATTGTCCGGTCCGAAGATCAACTGCACCATCCTGAGCTTCTCATCCTTCCGGGGATTCAGCACCACCATGGCCACGATCATGATGCCAAAGGAACCGATCATGGGTATCAGGACACCCACCTGTATGGTGGATGATTCCGATTCGAAGATATGCTCGGTCAGCGAGGTGAAGAAATCGGTGGCCAGGAGCATCAACCAGCCGGCATACGGTATCTTGAAGAGACGCTTGTCCTCACCCACGGTCAACGCCTTGCCCATGAGGTTGCCCTTGCTCACAGTGGCCTCACCCCGGGATTGGTCGGTGTAGTTGTTGGCATCCCCCTGGGTCATGAGGTATATCTGACCCCCCTTTTCGTTCACCTTGATGACCCGGTGGGAGACCGTGGTTCCCTGCCACAGGGTGCTGGTGAAGATGGCCACATCCCCCTCCTCCATATCCTCTATGTCTGCCGGAACCCAGATGATGACATCGCCCCGTTGGACCTGGGGCTCCATGCTTCCCGAGATGACCACCGAGAACATCGATTGGGTGCCTGCCTCGCCTCCCAGAAAATGAGAGAGTATCAATAGAACTGCGGCTGCCAGAAAGGCGCCTTCCACCAGGGGCTTCAGGGAAAAACGGATAGTAGGCAAAGCCATGGGTCGGTAGCGTGTATCCACAACCAGGCAAAAGCCTTTGGTGCCAGGTGCCGGACGGGAGATGGCTGATGGGAGATGGCTGACGGGAGATGGCTGACGGGAGATGGCTGACGGGAGATGGCTGACGGGAGATTTTTCCAGCGTGGGACAATAACATGACCTTTTCGCAAACTGCCCTGGCATGGAATGGAAACTGTGCCGAACATATAAAATCCTGATGAATGTCACTATAACGATTT
>CAYSUX010000082.1:0-10811 GCA_964434315.1 uncultured archaeon | reverse complement strand
GTTTCGTTCGACGACTTCCCCGACGATCCGACCGAGACCTCTGATACGGACGGAGACGGCACGGGTGATAACGCCGATGCCGACGACGACGGCGACGGCTGGAACGACACCATCGAGGACGCCACCGGCACAGACCCCCTGGACGACACCTCGGAGCCCCTGGACACCGACCGGGACGGGAACCCCGACCTCCTGGACACCGACGACGACAACGACGGCACACCCGACACCTCCGACGACTTCCCGCAGGACGATACCGAGGACACGGATTCGGACGGCGACGGCACAGGCGACAACGCCGACTTGGACAGGGACGGCGACGGCGCGCCCAACGCGGAGGACGACTTCCCCGACGACCCGGCAGAGAGCCGGGACACGGACGGAGACGGCACGGGTGATAACGCCGATGCCGACGACGACGGCGATGGGTGGTCCGACTCCGTGGAGGAGGTGGCGGGAACAGACTCCAGGAGCGCCGCCTCGATCCCGGAGGACTCGGACGGAGACGGCGTGGCCGACTTCATGGACGAGGACACGCAGGAACCTGCGGCATCTGCCGGAGCAGAGACGCCGGCATGGGCGTATCTCACGCTGGTGGCGGCTATCGTCCTAGGCCTGCTGGCTTTAATGTTGTTCATGCGCGGAAAGGGCCCGACGGGTGTGAAAGAAACCTCGCCGGAAGAAGATGCCTCAAGCGAGGACGAAGAGACGCCGGAGGAAGGGGAGTAGGGCCCCGGGCATCCGTGGAGCTTCACCTGCTTCTCCATCCCTACCTCGCCATACCCCGGGGAATCATTGAGGTGTGGACCCCGGTATCGATGAAGCAAGTGTGGGTCTTGGTCCAGCTATCAAATGTCTGGTCTGGAATTTCACCAAGCCGATAAGCCTGACCACATCTGTCAGCTCAGGCATCTTCTCTTGCAACCTCTCGTCGGTGAGACGTCTGAAATCAAGACCAACCCTAGTAGACCTGGGCACCGCACTCGATGAACAGAACCGGTATCTGGTCCTTGGGCTTGCGGGTCAACCTGGCCGCCTTCTCTTCCACTTCCTTGAGTATCTTGCCAGCCGCCGCCACCACCTGCCGGTCTACGATAGCCACCCACTGGTCGGCATAATCGTGCTGCGGTTCGATTCGATAAAATGAAGCTCTCCCCATTCCAGATCAAAAAAGAAATCATCATGCTCCAGGCTCAAGCTTGGCTCTCCATCTATTCGTTCCTTTCGGGGCTTGTGGTTGGGCATATCCACTATGCAAGTTCCATGATCAAAGAGCCATTGGTGCTTTATAAAATATGGGAGGAATGGTGAATGGGTGAGTGCAGAACTGTGAATGGGTGAGTGCAGAACGGTGAATGGGTGAATCTCACAAAATCCATCAATCCCGCTCCCAGGTAACGCCCCGCTGCCCCTGATACTTGCCCGACCGCTGGGCATACAATGCCTCAGCCTCCCCCTCCAGGCTTATGAAGACGGCCTGGGCAAAGGTCTGACCGACAGGGATCTCCAGGGGTTGGCGGGAGCCGTTATAGGCGGCCAGGGTCAGGGTGCCCTCGAAGCCGGCGTCGATGAAGCCGAAGGCCGACACGACACCCCGGCGGGCCCAACTGGTGCGTAGCCAGAGCATGGCGCCGTGGGCCTTGCCGCCGCTGATGCGCTCCAGGGTCGAGATCGCGAATCGGGTCTGCGGCGGGACGATGGCCAGGCCAGCTGTCACATGCAGTCCTTTGTCGACAGGCGGGTCCAGCTCGGCGCCCGGGATGGCCACCTCGGCGATGGTCAGGTCATAGCCGTTGGGTGTGAGGTTCACTTCGTTGAAGGGGTCGATGACGATATCGCCTGAAGCGACGAGGGCTTTGAGGGCTGAGTCCGGGAGGAGGGCCATGTTCGGTGAGTGGCGGGGGATTTTATTAGCTTACGCAGGAGGCAGGCAGGAAGGCCATCCTCACGATGGCCTCCAACCACTCGGCATCCACCTTATCGAAAGTCCCGAGTCTCTCGGAGTCGATGTCCAAGACGCCCACTATCTCGCTCACGATTTCGCCCTTTATGCATTGCCTTTCGGCTGGACCGATCTTGTTCGCTACGCCGCTAACCTCCTCGCCATCCGCCTCCTTGCCAACCCGCTTGCAAGCTTGCTCGCCTGCCCGCCGGCCTGTCTTGCCTTTATCCGGCCCTGGCAACGGAATGACGATCTCGGAGTTGGACCGGGAGTCGCAGGCGATATGGCCCGGGAACTGGTGGACATCGGGAACGACGATGGTCTCGCCCCGGTCGATGGCAGCCCAGCAGACGCCTTTGTGGCGCTCCAGGACCTGGCAGGCCACCGGTCCCTGATAGGGTCCCACTACGAGGTCTCTCTCCATCTTCGGGTCGTTCTTAACGGCATCCCCGTCAACACCGCCCGCCTTCTGGGACAACGACTCATCATCATGCACCAGAGGCTCCTTGAGCAGGTAGAAGCCGGTCCAGAAGAAGTCGGGAAACTTGTGATGCAGGACGGCGACGATGGTGGCCATGCGGCTTTGCGCGTCACCGGGTCTGGCGAGCAACTCCTCAAGCTGTTGCACGATGCGCTGGTAGCGGCCAGCCTTGCCTTTGAGGAGGGTCATTGTGTATCGATTGGCAAGAGCGACCTGGAGTTACATAAGGGCTTGGGATTTGAGGCTTGGCAGAAAGCAGAAAGCAGAAATCAGAAGGCAGTATTGAACTTGGCTGAGATAAATAGGGATAGGTGGTGAGGAAGAGATTCGAACTCTTATGGTCTCGATCTGCAGTCGAGTGCATAACCGGGCTCTGCCACCTCACCGCGTCTATCCATTTAACATACCCCTATTTAGGCGTTACAGCGGGCGGGCCGGCAGCGGGGGTTGGGGCGGCAGGCAAGCGGGCAGGCAAGCGGGCAGAGGTAGCGGGCAACGAGGAGCGGACAAAAGGTATTGAGGAATCACTCTGGATTGGATAGACTGCCATCGAATCGAGCCAGACCAGATCACTCCTCATCCAGTAGGTGTCGGGCCCTGAGGCGGGCCTCCAATTCCCGGATGATGCCCTCTCGAAGGTCGGTGAGCTCGGCCATACGGCTGACCGGGGCGGTGGGATGGTCCAGGCGGCAGTAGAGGACCTTTCGCTCGTCATAGGTACAGCCGGTCTCATGGGCCATGTGACCCACCTCACCCTGGACCAGTCGCTTGAGCTCCAGCAGCTCCTTGTGGCGCATGGCGTTGTCGGCCAGAGCCTTCTCCATCTCGTCGATAACATGGGCGAAGAGGCTCAACCTGGACCTTGGATCGAGCTGTCGGGCCTGGGTGACTGCCACGCGGACCCGCTTCTTGAGCATCTCATGGGAGCTGGTCTCGGCAGTGGCCTTGACCCCGTCCGATCCCCCATGGGTCTCGGGACCCAGGACCTCGATATCGCCCCGGGCTTTGGTCTGGTCCTTACCTTTTCCCGGTCCCTTACCCTTACCCTGCTCCTTCACCTCGCCCTTGTCCAGGCCCTCGTTCTCGGTGATGGTGACCCTGATGGTCTCTCCTGATCTGGACCGATGCCTTTGCACCCGCACCAGGCCCTGGTCAGCATCCTGAACGGTTGGCAAGGTGGCGTCGCCGGTGAGCCTTACGATGCGCTGCTCGAAGGTGTTGGGACCCACGGCGACCCGGATGGCGAAGCCGGCGGTCGAGGCATAGACCTTGCGGGGCGGCCCCTGGGGTGATGACATCGAGCGGGAGCCGACCAGTCCGGCCTCCTCCAGCAGGTTGAGGTGCTTCATGACCCCGGTTGGGGAAATGCCCAGCTCCCGGGCCATCTGCAAGGGATAGAGTTCCTCCCTGGACAGCAGCTCCAGCAGGCGCCGGCGTACCGGGTTCTCGAGCAGGTAGAAATAATGGTCTATATCGGGTTCTGACATGGAGCCTGGCCTCGGGATTCTCGGGGGATACTAGTTAACTATTGGTTCAAAACCTTTATAAACTTTCGTATGGCGTATGGCGTATGGCGTATGATGTATAGGCTTTGCCCTTAAATTCACCCAACGGGGTATTTTGCCCTTAAATTCGGGTTTGGGTGGGGAGGTTGACCCTAAATTCAGTTTCATCGGGTTCGGTAGTTGCACTTCCCACTTCCCCTCATTCCTCAGGTTCTTCTTCCAACCATGCTTTGAAATGATCTGTGAACAAGATCCCCAGACCCAGGATACAGGTGATGGCGCCGATCCAATCCTGAAATATTACCACCATGAATATCCCCATGACAAGAATGACGATACCCGCCAGGTTCCAATATGCATTCTCAAAATCCATGTGATCATCCATTCTCCGGTTCGATCTCTTGAGGGTACTCGGTCATGCTGGGTCACCATATCTTCAGGCTTGAAATGCAGAGCAAGGTGGGTTGATAGGCTTTGTGTTCTGTGTCAAAGATTCAACCAGATGCTCAGATCAATCGACAGGAAAGAGCCTTACCGAGCCGTCGTCGCCAGATTCCTTGCGCAGCAGTCCCAACTTGGAGAGCTTGCGGGTGTGGTAGGAGATGAGCTGCTTGCTCTTGCCCAGGCTCTGGGCCACCTCCTTCTGGGTGACGCCCTCCTTCTGGCGGACAAGGTTCAATAGCTCGTGCTGGAAGCGGCTCAGGTCCCGGGCCTTTATCCTGTTGGATTCGTCAAGATAGCCATAGTAGGGCCCCTTGAGGTCCTGGCTGATGGTGGCCCCGGTGGGATAGAAGTGCTTGTACATCCCCTCGTTGCGGCTCTTCACCAGGCTCTCGCGCTCAAGCACCTGTAGGTGGTAGGCCAGGACCCCGTTGGAGAGGCCCAGAGCTCCCATTATCGCGGTGTAGTGGACCCCGGGGTTTGCCTCGATGTATCCGAAGATGCGACCCCTGACGAAGTGCTCCAGCACATTGTCCTTCTTCACCCTGGTGTACAGGGGCAAGAAGAGCAGGCAGAATAGCTTGTACCTTGCCGGTTGGCTAATGACGACGGCGCCGAAAGGACGCCATCACCACCCCAGCGGTCAACCCGGCGATGGCCATCGGGGTTGAGATGCCGGGTAACCCGGTATCGTCTTCGTCCTCGGCCACGAAGAGGGGCTTCATGACCAGGGTGGTGCTGTCGTCGTCAAGGGATGCCGAAAAAAGGTGCATCCCGGCCTGGCCGGTGGTGTCCCACCGTACCGTCTCGGTGACGGTCTGCCCGGCCTCGACGGTGACCACCGTTTCCATCAGCTTCTCCAACAGGGTCAGGTTGTCCTCGTCCATATCGGTCAGCGAGAGATTGGCGCTGAGCTTGTGGCTCGTGGGATTGGATATTACCACCATTATATTGACGGTCTCGCCATCCACAGGCCGGTCATTGGAGAATGCTATGCTCTCTATCTTCAGCCGACCCTGGGAGCTTTCCAGCTCGAAATCGACCCTGGCATACTGGCCGGTCCCGATGTACTGATACTTGGTCTGGGATAGGTAATCGGTCTTGCTCGCGGTTATCGAGTAGTTGTGACCTTCGGGAAGCTCGATATCGTAATAGCCATCCCTGTCGGTGTAGGTGGTATAGGTCGAGGGGGCCTGTCTGGCTCCGATCTCGATGGTGAGCTTTACGTCGTCGATGGGTTTCTGATCGGCCCGGTCCAGGACATAGCCGTGGAGGTTACCGCTGGCCGCCTCCAGCTCGAAATCGACCTTGACATCCTTCCCGGCCTTGACAGACTCATGGGCCGTCTCGCTGTCATAACCCGATTTGTAGGCGGTTATGACATAACTTAGGTTACCATCGACGGTTACCTCGTAGGAGCCATTGGCGGTGGTGTAGGTCGTGTAAAGTGAACCGGATTGCCGGGAGTCGAGATCGATGGTGATCAATGCTGACACGATGGGGTCCCTGCTATCCTTGTCGATGACATAGCCATAGATGGTCCCATCTTCATCCTTGACCGGTGTCAGCTCGATTTCAAGCTCATGGTCGCTATCATCCGTTAAGTTGATGGTGGTCTCGTACCGTTCATAACCCTGCTTGTCCACGGTCAGGTCGTAGAACCCGGTGTGGATATCGGTGAAACGGTAGCTGCCGTTGATATCGGAATAGGTCTGGTAGGAGCAGTTGCATTGGAGGCTGACCAGCCTGACATAAGCGTACTTGACCGGTGAGCCCTGGTCCTCGATAGTCCCGTAAACCGACTTCAGGGAGCTATCCTTCTCCAATTCGAAGTCAACCTGCCTCTCCTGGCCTTCGGACACATACTTCTCCCTGGTCTGGGACTCATAGCCATCCTTCTCGGCCTTCACCGAGTAGTTGTAATCCCCTTCGACCTCCTGCTCGTAGTGGCCATTCCGATCGCTGTGAGCAGTATAGGAAGATAGGAAGTCCACAGGTAAGAACTCCATCTCGTAGTAGCCATCCCGGTCAGTGTATTCGGTCCAGTAACAGTCACAATCCAGATCTTCGCTCAGGATGGTTATCGTAACATTCTCAAGGGTTCGATTGGTTCCCTTCTCGTAAACATATCCGAATATCCTGGTCCTGTCACCACCGTCATCCTCTTCCAACTCGAAATCGACCTGGGCCGTATCGTTCATCGAGACATACTGGTGCCTGGTCTGTGACTTGTAGTCATGTCTCTCGGCCTTCATGGTATAGTTGTGATCACCGGCGACCTCCTGCTCGTAGTGGCCATTCCGATCGCTGTGAGCAGTATAGGAGCAGTTGCAATCCTTGCCGGTGATGGTTATCGTGGCGTTCTCGAGGGTCCTGTTCTTCCCTTCTTCGTAAACATAGCCGAAAAGTTTTGATCCATCGCCGCCGCCTTCCTTTTTGAGCGCAAAATCAACCCTCTTCTCTTCATCATCTTCAACGGAGACCCTCTTCTCGTCAGATTCATATCCCTCATGGTCGGCACGAACAGTGTAGTCGCCGGCTTCGGCCAGCTCCCTTTCGTAGTAGCCGTTACGATCGGTCGATACGATATGACTGTCATTGGCATGTGAGATGGTCACGTTGACATTCTCAAGGGCCTTACCACTGCCCTTTTCCTTGATATACCCGTAGATGCGAGTGTCGTCGTTGCCATCATCTTTTTTCATCAGAATATCATGGTCCTTGTCCTGACCGTTAGCCAGATAGACGGTTGTTTCGTAATCCTCGTAGCCATCCTTGTAGGCCTCGATGGTGTAGTTGCCCTCATCCAGTTCCTCGAACCTGTACGAGCCGTTATCCCCGGAGGTGGTGTTACCCACGATCCGGTCATTTAAAAATAGCCTGACATTCACATGGGCCAGGTGGGTATGGTTCTCCTTTTCCTTGGTATAACCGGAGATATTGCCCTCCTTTGCCTCTTCCTTTTCCAGCGAGGCGTTGTACATGGCCGTATCGTTGTCATCAACATAGAAACCACCGTTGTGAGCCTCGTAACCCGATCTGGTGATCTCGATGGTATAGTTACCACCAGATCCCAGCTCGATCTCGAAATCGCCGTCAGCGTCGGTGTAGCCGACCTCGTTGTAGCCCCCCTTTGCCACCTTCACCCGGGCATCCTCGATACCGTCGCTGGTCTCGTCGTCGATGACCCGACCGTAGACCATCGACTCATCATCATCATCACCGGCTTCGACCGTGATCTGTTTGGAACCTTCGTTGTTGGCCTCGTTTGACTCGGTCACGTAGTTACGTTCATCGACGGTTACTACGATTGTGTGATTTCCCTCGCCGTCGGCGGTCCAACGGGCCGAGACATTGTACATGGCACCGCTATCAAGGCCCGGTACCCAGACCTCGTCTATCTTCTCGGTATCATTACCGTACCGGTCGTAGAAGGTGACCGAAAAGTTCCCGGCGTCCTCATCGCCCTGGTTCTTCACCGTGGCCATGATGGTGACATCATCGCCATCATCAGGACTGTCGTTTGAGAAATGGATATCATCATTGGTCATTACCAGATCCGCCTGCCCATCGGCCATCGCCGGGCCGACAAAGAGAGTGGCGCCAACAAAGAAGGCCAGAAGGATGATGGTGAGGAGGATGGGGTTCTTTGCGAACCCGGCGCATCGAGGCTTGGAACGTACGGGGGACATGGAGTAACAGCTCCGATATTATCACATCCCTGTGTTTTATATAAAAAGATTGGAGGGGTTTTTTACCGCTTTTTTTGAAATAATATGGGATCTGAGGATCCAGTCAGGGTGCCGTAAAACCGTTTGCCCTGCCCACCTGCTGTCTACAGCCCATTGCCAACTCCCGATCACTGCCAACCTCCTTCCCCTCCATCTGCTACCTGCTGCCGCCACCACCTGCGCCATCCCGGGCTTGCCGCCGGCTCTCTCTGCGGCTACCAACTCCCGATCACTGCCAACCTCCTTCCCCTCCATCTGCCACCCCCTGCCGCTACCTGCCCCCTGCGCTACCACCTACCATGCGTCTACCCCCTGCCATACGTCACCCAGGGCTTGCTCCTAACAGTCGCCGCTTGCCAAAGAGCTAAAAAAGGACCCGGGTCTTTTGGCTTCCATGCGACTGGACCCCTGGGCTTCCACCACCTTCAAGGATTACACGCGATTGCGCGAGCAGTTCGGACTGGAGGAGTTCGACCCCGAGCGATACCTGCCGGGCCTGCCCAGGCACCACCTGTTCTCCAGGGGTGTGGTCTTCGCTCACCGGGGCTACGGTGGTTTCGGTCGCGCTCTGGTGGCCAAAAAGCCCTGCGCCGTGATGAGCGGTCTGATGCCCTCGGGCAATATGCACCTGGGCCACAAGATGCTGCTGGACCAGATGATCCATTACCAGGACCTGGGGGCCGATATCTTCGTGGCGGTGGCCGACCTGGAGTCCCTGGCGACCCGGGGCCTGAGCCTTGAGGCGGGACGCAAGCTGGCGTTGGAAGAGTACATCGCGTCCTACATCGCCCTGGGCCTGGAACCCGAACGATGCCAGGTCTACTTCCAATCCCGCAGGTCGTCGGTCCAGAAGCTGGGATATGTCCTGGGCGGCAAGGTCAATCTCTCGACCATGCAGGCGGTCTACGGCTTCGAGGGAGCCACCTCATTGGCCCATATCAACGCCCCGCTGATCCAGGCAGGCGATATCCTGCATCCCCAGCTCGAGGAATACGGAGGTCCGCGTCCCACACTGATCCCGGTGGGAGTGGACCAGGACCCCCATATCCGCCTGACCCGCACCCTGGCCCAGGCCAGCCGTCTGATCCATGCCAAATACACCTCGGACGAGCGTGTCGGCATCTTCGTCAAGAGCGATGAGAAGGTGACCGAGATGCTCAAGGCCGCCGGGGATGAGGCCTACAACATGGGCTTTCGAAAGCTGGAGCTGAAGGCCAACTACAAGGCCCTGTACGTCAACGACGCCGGACCCGGGGATGTGGAACTCCTCGACGAGGCCCTGACCAAGGTCGATGCCGATTTCGGCGGCTACGGCTTCCATGCCCCGGCCGGCTCCTTCCACCGGCTGATGGTGGGGCTCACCGGCGAGAAGATGTCCTCGTCCAAGCCCGAGACCGCCCTCTTTCTGTCCGACGAGCCTGCCAAGGTAAAGAAGAAGCTGATGGGAGCCAAGACCGGTGGCGGCCAGACCGTGGAGGAGCACCGGGAGAAGGGCGGCAACCCGGCCGACTGCGCGGTCTATGAGCTGCACGCCTACCACCTTCTCGACGACAAAGAGCTGGTCGAGGTCTATTCGGGGTGCAAGGCCGGTGACTGGCTCTGCGGCCATTGCAAGAAGCTGGCCGTGGAGAAATTGAATGGTTTTCTGGAGGACTTTCGGGAGAAGAAGGCGGGCGCGGTGGAGAGGCTGGACGATTATGTGAGGGAGGATTGAGGGGATACATCACTGTAGTATTTGGTGGGAATATAATCAGTTCGTTCTCTGATCGAGTACATCATTAAAACCTTCAGACCTTGTATATGTTAATTTTTTATGCGGTCCGGTGCTTGAAACTAGGAATCCTTTTTCGACTAAGCCTATCAGATCTGTTCTTGCCGTTTGATAGACAACGTTAAATCGATTTTCCACTTCATGGATGGTCATTTTGTAATATGGTTTTTCAATAAATTTCATAAGCAAGTGAGCTTGCCTTAAATTAATCTCGCTCATACGTAATAGTTTATCAAAAATTCCAGTCCTCTGCTTTTTAATTTGACGGTTGATGTACTTCCTTAAATCCTTGAGCGATTGTTCCATCATCTTAATTTGATAGTATAAAAAATATGTGACGTCGTTGTCGTCCATTTCTGTGTATAGATATGCTCTCTTGTATTGAGAAGGTACCTTTTTTATGACTCTTGAAATTGTCATAAATTCAATTAACCAATAATTATGATGCACTAAATACCAATAAAAAATCGCTCTTGCCGTGCGACCGTTACCATCAATAAATGGATGTATATAACCTATTAGAAAGTGAAGAAACGATGCTTTGATGATTGGATGCATGAATCTTGCTTTTGAGTTTGAGTTGGCAAAATCACATAAATTATCAATCAGCTTTGGGATTAAATTATAATCGGGTGGTGTGTGTAATGTTTTTCCCGAGCTCTCATCAATTACAATGATGTCGTTGGATTTCCGAAATCGCCCTTCATCATCAGAGTCCTCTAAAGTATCTTTGGTCATTGAAGCATGTATATCCAATATCATATCAACAGATAATGGGTCATCGTTCAATTCAACTATTCGCTTTATTGTCCGGTAGTTATTAACGATCATTTTTTGTGAATGATCTTTTGGTTTCAAACCTTTTCGTAGCATCTCCTTTGCGACTTCACGTGTTGTAGCGGCTCGCTCTAATTGTCTTGATGCAATTGCTTCTTCCATT
>CAYSUX010000081.1:0-10816 GCA_964434315.1 uncultured archaeon | reverse complement strand
GGTTCGGTTTCCGGTAACTCCTCGTCATAAGCCGAGCCCCGAATGAAAGCCATGACCCGCTTTCGCTTGATCTCTATGGTATGACCGTCAAAGACCTGGCCCTTCAGATCGACGAAATTATTGATCACTTCACTCTTCGGTAAATGCCAGGAAACTTGGCCGACCCCCGGGAGTTCAATGTACAAGATTGGCCATTCTGGGTCTTTGGGGTTTTCCCTAATACCCGCTCGTACCTTCGGATACGGAATCATCCCGGCAAGCCGGGCAGCCAACTGGACCGCAAGGTTCCGATCCAGGTAGGCCTCTTCTTTGCTATCGCTCTCGTATATTCCCTTCATTGGTCCCCCTCCTGGCTTCTCTCTCCCTGGCCATCTTTGACCAATTGAATGATCGCTTCTGAAAGTCGGGGATTATCAACCAGATGCTTTTTACATATGACTTCCCCACAGATGTTACATTCCCGAGGTATGCTTGGTGCCTTGAGTTCATCGGGGTCCAAGATCGGGTCGGCGGTTGTCTTCAGGGGACAAAAGCCAGCTTCTTCCCCAGGGGTTATATCATGGAAAATGACCTGGCCTGCGGGATTCTCAACATAGAACTCCCGCTTGAAATTCTCGTTTGCGGATTCGATGATTATCCCTTCTTTTACACAGGATAGGCAAACATCAATCAGAGCTATCGCGTCCAGCACATCAAAATGAAGCTCGTCGTCATCGTCCGGGTGTTCGGGGGCGGGACCTTTGACCGCTTTCAAGACCTGTAGGGATAGGGATATGTGGACCTGATCGAAGTTTATGGATTCTCCACAACCGACACAATCAGGCCGGGGGTCGATCTCTTCTTCTTCGGGCTGGCTCTTTTCCGGTTGTGATTCCTCTTTGGTTGACATGATATTACCTCAATGGGTTATTGGACTACCCCACTCGGAGCAAATGTCCAGGGGGTCGGTCAGAGCTTCCTTTTCAGGCTGGCCCTGTAGTATTCTGACGCGACAAACCCCTTCTTGACAATAGCTACAATCCCCGCATTGAAGACCTCTCTGGGGATATTTGCGGGTTGGGTAGAAGTTCAATAGAAGCGTCGCTAATGTTGGGTCGAAGCCCGGTATATCTTCTTTGGAGCCTCGTAGTTGGTCCTCGACCTTCTCGGGCAAACCGGCGGGGACGGACGCGGTCTCAACACCGTTGGGCTCCCATTGAGCATAGCACCACCCACGCCTTGGGATCGGCCCCGGGGAATCAGCATCACGGTGCGGCATCCAGCTTGAGGCCTGGCGTACTATGTAACTCCCGGGGAGCCATCGACGGCCGGTGATTTTGCATGTCCAGGCAAATTTCCGTAAACGAATACCAGTGATTAGATGATAGCCAAGAATTCTATTGCCCAGGGCACAGTAGGCTCGATCTCCGGGTTTGATCTTGGATGGTAGTTGCCCCACTTTCCAGTACAGCTTCATTCTTGGATTGCTAGCCGCTTCGCGTATCTCTTCGGACCATTCCCGGTGGCCCTTCAACGGTATCCTGAGTATTATGTTCGTTGTTGATCCCTCCTGATCTTCATGAAGTCAGTGAATGGTAGTCTGGAATCAAACAGCTCGCGAGAACGGTGGAAGTCTGGCCAGAACCCAGGGACCTCTCTTCCTTCCTGAAAAGCTTGGCTCGTAAGAACCATCCATCCAAATACCACGATTTCCGCGTCCGTAATCCTCTTGATATTGGGACTCACGCAGATACCCCCACGGGGTGCTCAAAGCTCTCTAGGCTCTGGCTGTCGATGTGGCACCGCTTACGGGCGAGGGCCGCAAACTCGGGGTTAAGCTCGATGCCAATCGAGGAACGGCCAAGGCGGGAGGCTACAGCGAGGGTCGTACCACTTCCCGCGAAAGGATCAAGGACCATTTCGCCACGTCGGCTCCCGGCCTTTATGCACCGTTCTGGTATGGCTTCGGGAAAGGTCGCGAAATGGGCCTCCGGGTACGGCTGAGTCGGGATGGTCCAGACGGTACGGGCGTTACGGCTCGAGACCAGTTTATTTGTAGCCGCAGACCAACTCTCATTTGCTTTAATTCCGCTACCTGCAGGGGCAAGTTTGGGGTGCAAGCCATTCCCTCTCGAGTGAGCATTTCCTGTTACGGGCCTCTTGATGGCTTCCGGATCATAATAATACCGGGAGCTCTTAGTCAGCAGAAAGATGTACTCGTGGGCCTTTGTCGGCCTGTCGCTGACGCTCTCCGGCATGGGATTGGGCTTGGACCAGATGATGTCGGAACGAAGCCACCACCCGGCAGCCTGTAAGGCTAAGGCCAGCCGCCAGGGCATACCCATGAGATTCTTGGGCTTGATCGGATGTATAACGTTTGTTTTGAAGGCCGTGGTCGCTTTCCGTTTGCCCCCATCTTGGTTTGTGTCTAAGCCAAAGCCGGTGTTCGCGGCGTAACAATCACCCATGTTTAGCCATAATGTCCCTTTGGATCGCAGCACCCGGCGCACCTCGTTGAAGATAACCACCATGCGCTCGATATATTCCTCCGGGGTCGGTTCGAGGCCGATCTGACCTTCCACACCATAATCGCGGAGGTTCCAATAGGGCGGTGATGTGACGCAGGTTTGTATTATACCATTATCTAGGATCCGAAGTTGATCCAAAACGTCACCGATAAGGAGCCGGGGCCTGGTCGAATTTTCGTTCCTTTCCATATCGTACTCACCCCGCATCCTCTAGGTCCATACGACCCCGCACTAGCTTCTGCAAGGGCGGCATCGTGGGGCCTCTCTTAGCCAAGTCATTTTCGTGTTGTCGGTCCAGGGCTTTCTGTTCACGTCGGAACTCCCGCTCTTTCTCGTCCCGGACGACACTCAGCTTCATGTATTCCAGAAGCTTGGAAAATTGATCATCTTGGGTCGTTGTCAGGTCATCGATCTTCTGTTCATTAAGCTCCGACTTGGCCCAACCCGTAAACAGGCGCATGGCCGGCTCCCGGGTACTCGCCTCACACTCGGCTGCACCCTCGGGACCTTGGATTCTGGACGTACTATGGTCAAGGAAGTAATCGAGGGGGGGAAGCCCTCGACTCTTCCGTAAACCTCTCACCACCCACATATCAACACCGGCGACCTTGGCGGCCGCGTCCAGGACACCAGCCTGCTCCTCGCTTATCGGGAACCCGATCTCATGCCCCTTCACCATCTTTACCCCACCCAACCGACAACCAAAACGACGCTCCAGATGGATTCGGATACGCTCGACCTCGGCCGCGTCATCCCGGATATGGTCATCGACACCAGCCGGATTAGTCCGGCCATCGGGCGCCCAGACGTTGAACGCATGGCCAGCCAGGTTACCCCGACTCTCCCAGAAGATATAGCGTGGCCATTTTTTCAGGCCGAACTCCTGGGACAGATCAGCACCGTCGTTCCCGCTAACCGAGTCACCGCGCCATGGCAAAGGCACTGTTGGGGGTGATAGGACCGGGATCTTGAATTGGGCGCCATGGGGTCGCACCGGCACATCATCCAGTACAGACATATCCACATCCTTAGACCGTGACTTCCGGTTTTCCTCAGGCTGGCTACCACCCGAGGAGGTCATAGGTTCGTGCCCAGTCCTATGTTCATCCTTAGGCACTCTCAAACTTTTCGATCGTGACATGCCGGGTTTTTCAGTTTCGGAAAAATAGGAAAAATCCACCTGACTTTTATTGACTGACAGTTCTTTTGTCCGGGTATGTCCAACAATGTCCCGGGTCCAGCCCCCCCCTATGCCCGGACTTTCATTTCCCTTGTCTATAAGCCAAATATAGTGTCTGCCGAAATCGTCTCTCCAGATTCCGTGAGTCTTGATGTTTGGTCCAGCCTTGTAATATTTTCTTCGCCTTATCGCTTCATCATCGACGATAAGACCACCAGCCATGAGACTTTGGATAATTCGTGATACGTCCTGTTTCCTGACACCCAGTTCCCGGGCTATCGCGGCTCCATAGGAAGTCTCGGGGTCATCCCCCAACAATCTATGTAACACAATGTCCCAGGTATCCCCTGCCGGTCTTTTCGGCTGTTCTTTCACTTCAAACTTATATGTTTTTCCAGGCTCCCAGGTCACAATCCGATTTTTAGATCGTGACCCTCTCAGTCCCGGCTCTTCAAGCGAATCGGGAGCCGACAGACCCACTTCACCAAAGATGTAGGCTTCGCGATCTGCTCGGTGCAGTTCTGTTAGGAATTTTTTGAAGACCCTCTCGCCAGTCTCTTTACCATGATCCTGGATACAGCCGCTACGATGGCTCAGGACCTTCCGGGCTCGATCTTCATCTATATGTTGATATAAGATCTGGTAGGTCCTGGATGAAACACCCGGTCGCATACTGGTGTTCCAAAGCTCTCTGGATTTCCTGCAATGGGGACATCTGTGAGAGATTGAAACATCGTCACAGGCCAAGCTTGGACCCCGGCACTTCGGACAGAGGACCGCATAGTAGGTTATTCTGCCACCCCCGAGAATAAGAAGGTGGGATCGGAGGCCACGCTAGGAGAAACGCCCAAGAATCGCCTTACGATCGATAATGCCACTCGACCCCGCGAGTTGGAGCCGGTAGCCAATGCCAGAAAGGCCAACCACAGTCCAGACGGTATGGCTACCGGGCTCCTTGTTAATGTCAAGATCGAAGGGGTGGGGCCGGTAGCCGATTGGGGGGGTGTATGATTCAAAAAAAAGTGTATCAAAGCTACCTGGCCCCGCGATATCATTTGACATCACACCCGCAATTCGGACATTCTTTCTCTTCCTTTTTTCTGCCATGATTGAAGATTTCCGAACCAAAAAGAAGAATTGATGTGAGAGTTAGTATTATGATAGATCCAGTGATTGTTGAGGCTCTTCGACCCTTGTATTCGGAATAATCCACAAAGTCGGCCGGCTCGGTATACTCGATGAAGATCACTTCTTCCGGGCCGCCTTTCACTTCCCGGTATATCAGTTCGACATAGGCTCCATCCTTCAATCTGTAGTTCAAGCCCGCCATATCGAAATCGCCGTTAGCATGGATCACAAAGTCTATGCCTTGGCTCGAATTGCCAGAATACCCGGTGAATTGGATAAAATCGTCAGTCGTGTTCTTGGCAAGATCTAGACCGTAGTTGTAGCTATAATCTCCAATATAGCCTTGGAATTTCCGGTCTTGGGGTTCCGGGAAATTATCATAAAGACAGCCTGAAGTCGCAACCAGGTAAACCACCACCAGAATCCCCCAGAATCGTATTATATCACTCTCCGGGCATGGAAGCCGGTATCGGCTGAACGACCGGGAGACTGTTGGAAGCAGGCCGGACAGTAGCCGGACCTCATGGGTCCCCCAAACCCGCAATTTGGACAGGTGGCCAGCATTAGGGAGCACACATTGACGGGATGATGGGGCTGGCCGGAACCACCACCGCCGCCACACACTATGGGGGATGGGATTTGGTAATTTGCAGGGGCCACACTTCGGCCGATGACCTTCTTCTTGATGATGTCGAATTGGGTGAAGTTGACGCCGATGGCCCAGGTCGGCTGAATCGAGCGATTCCCTTCTTCGACCTTCCGCACCAGCCCCTTCTGGATCAACCCCTTCTTCTTCCAACCCCGGGTTCCATCTGGCAAGGTCTTCTTTTCTCCATGGATCTTCTTGTAGATCTTCTTCCGGGCGCCAGACGGTGTTGTGACACCCAGGGCCTCCCCTATCTGTTGATAATTCATTTCCTGGCGTACAAGCATATCAACTATCTGCAGATCCTCAGGGACGCCCTCCAGATCCTGGACCCCGGCCTTGGGGGTGACAAGATCCGGGCTTGGTATACCCTCCTGAACCCCGGGTTCCGGTTCAGGGGTGACAGGCTCGGGCCCGGCTCCCGGGGAAGTTGGTATACCTTGGGGAGCTCCACCATCCGTTTGTTTCCCGGAACTCAGCCTGTCACCCCCAAGGGCAATTCTTTGTACTCGCGGCCGTCAAGGAGGGCTTCACCGCCGGGCCAAAGTCCACCCAATTGCTTCAGCCAGACCGGCACCCCGACAGCCCGAGCGTCGTTAATGGCCTTCTTGAACCAAGCGGTCTTTGTCTCACGTCGGCGCCGGCCTGACTCGCCGCCGAGTATCAACCAATCTAAATTTTTAAGAAGATAGCGAAACTCAAGGGCTTCGAGCAAGGGCTCGGCCGAACAGAAAAAGCCTGCCGCCTTGGGCATTTTCAACAATTCTTCAAGGCGCCACATGGATGAATTGACACCAATCGACACCCCGAGCCAAACATGGCTGAAATCTTCAGGCCAGCCTTCCGGCAAACATCCTGGTATCCGCTTCGGTCGCTTGGTCAGTACTAGATAGTCATGACGGGGAGTTTCCCGAATGATCTCCCAGGCCTCAGGCCGCCATTCATCGGCGCCCTCGTGGAAAAAGTCGGAGATCGAACAGGTGAAGATACAATGGGGTTGGCGCCAGGATCTCGGCTTGAAGAAGACACTGGTTTGTTTTGTCAGAGTCCAGGGGTCCTTGATCCAGCGATTCCGGGCGATGTAGCAGTGAAGGCACTCGGCGCTGACCTTGTTGCATCCCCTCCAAGGGTTCCAGGTGGCACCGATACGGCCGGGCCAATGAGTCCAATCCACAATTGTCTTGGCCCTCATCGTCAAGACCTCGGCGTATCATATTCACGGCCCGGTTCCTGGCCACCATGATAGAAATGATCGTGCCATTCGAGATCATGGACAAAACCGCAAGTCCCCTTCTTACACAATCCTCCAAAGGGGTGTTTCTCCATTTTCTCTATTGGTAGCCTCAACTGCCCCGGGTGTTCATGAGTTTGAGCTGGCCTTTCAAGGCTTTCGTTGATAGAAAACCCTGAACGATTCCCCGAGCCGCGATACGCGATCCCTCTGGTTCGTCCCTGGCCCATCAGCCCTCCTTCTTCTTTCGGTTACTACGTCTTCGACAAGTGCCATTACAATTCTTCTTACCGGCCCGAGATTCCGGTGGGATGATTCTGCCACAACCTCTGCATTTTCGTCGTCGGTTATCCCCGCGTAAAGAAGGAATACCGATACTCAGGGCGTGTTTTACTAAATGCGAGCGTCCAACGAGTGTAAGGACGATTCGTCCATTCTTGATCACTTGGAAGGAACCGCCGCGCCTAACAACGCGTAATCCTCTCTCATTGTAGTACGAAAAATAGTGGTCCTCCCACTTTTTGGATAAGGTGTAGCCCATTGATCACCTTCCAAAACCGGGGGCGTGCCGAAACTCCCGCAAGCCGGACAGGGGCGGAGTTTGGTTATCTTCTGCCCGTAGCTGGTCACCGCTAAATGAGCAAGCTCCGGTCGGCAACCAGTTCATCACCCGACCTTCCTCAGGCTCTGGCTAGTCATGGAGATTGCCTCCGCAACAGGGGCAACTGCCTCCTGGCCCGCCGTTAACCGCTGGCAACCCCCTGGATTTCATCATGTTGCGAAGACCGACATAGCCACGATAGGATTCTATTATCTGGCCCTCCGGTGTTTCCTCGATGAATTGAGAGCCTCGTTGCACCAGTAGAAATCCGGTCTTGAGCTTAAGCTGGTTCGTACAGTGGTCTACCAACCTCCGATTCTGCTCTCCTTTGGTCAGCTCAACCACCGCCCCTCGACTGCGTTATCACCTTGGACTTGCGGGCGCAGGCGGCTCTATTGATTACTTCTTGGACGAAGGCTATGTCAACGAGAGTCTCCTGCCCCACAAGCTTGCGACTCCCCCGGAACCAATCACCGTTGATTTCTAAACGATGAATCTGATCTGTAGCGCTCATTCACTATTCCTCCTTGAGTTATATTTCTCCTTCAGAGGTCGTTCTTCTTGGGCTCCATGGGGCGTTCTCTTGTTCCTGGCTCTTCCCAGGTTTGGATACCTAAAATGGGTTATCGATCTTATTCACTTGAGCTTCCTTCCCGGGATCGCCACCGGCCTCTAAATGCCATTCCTCATTCTCATAATGGTACACCGAATAATGTGTTCTCACCATAAAAAATTCTGGATTTGGTGCAGAAGAATCCACAAGGATTGTTATAGATGGTGTACCGTTCCAGTAATAAGGAGGCGTATAGATTTCAGTTGTGTAATCCACCTTCTTTCCATCAGCCGATATCTCTACAACAAGTTTGCGCTGGACTTGATCATCACGCTCGTCCTCGAAAAAGGCGATGTTATAAAAGGTAACATGATCGGGTGGTACAATATTGAGAGGGTGATATCCGGGAGCCTCGTAGGAACCCAAAGTTACTTGTTCGTCGGTGATGATAAGGTAGGTTACAGCAACGTCCGTGGTATCGTCGAAAGTACCTAAAACAGGCGTTCCCGTGGTCAGTAGCAGGCATAATATTGCCACAAAGGCAATAGACATTTGGCGAATGTGATAATTCATGATATTTCACCAAATCAGGTCAAAATATCATTAGTTAATGCATTATTGACAAATAATTGACCAAATATCTTATATTATTAAATCATTTTGACAAACAATTGACCAAAAAATAATAATGAGGTTATCGATATCACGCGGAATTTGTGGGAGACATCCAACCAATTAGCCTTAATGGATAATCGGCGAAAAGGCTAATCGTCAAAAGTGCGATGAATTTATACGAACCCCATTTTCGTCAAGAGTATGAAATATTTTGCTCATTCTAAAGTTGGTCAAGATTATCGCACAACTATTCCTCCAGATGTGCGAGAGTTACTCGGAAAACTAGAAATCAACGATATATTGCTCTACGTTCGAGACGGTGATAGGGTTTACATCTCAAAGGGGAAGCTTAGTATTGATTAATTCAGATGAACCCGTTCGTGTATAGCTGATGTAATTAATAATCCAACAATTATTAACATTTGACAATCAGATGAATTTATCTAAATATGTTGAGAATCCTATTAGAATGCAAGCCCCATCGAACTTGCACAATTGTAATGTTCGCTACATCAATAATATATTTGTTGTTTTTCACTTTGTCAGTTCAGGGTTTATCGATATCTCGTGAACAGAACAAGGAGGCTGAGCCTGGAGGAACTGTTAGATACTGGATAATCGTCCAAAATGATGAAGCGACAGCTTTGGATATTCGTTATGAGATCAATGATACTTTTAATGTAGATCCTCGATCTGGTCAATTCTCTTTAAATCAAGCCGAGGATAGAAGATTTTCTATCACCATAGAAGTAGCATCATCAGCCTCTGAAGAACATACCACGAATGTAAGTATCTATAAGAAGCGCTCGAATGATCCATTCGATACATATTCGCGCGAATTTACTGAACCACTCGTAACTACGATCCTTCCAATATCTGAAAAAGATTATCCATCAATCTCGCCAGGTATTGCTGTTATACTGATCATACTCGTAACTGGTATCTCAATCTATATGTTAGAACGAAAAAGGTACCTCACAAAATTTTTTCTGATCTCCTATTGGAGATTGTCTAAGGATCATATTCTTACTAATGAGACACGCAATGTAGTTTATGAAAGTATCAAGAAGAGCGATGGAATAGGGCTTTCAGAGGTCGCTAGAATGACCAATCGTAATGTCTGGACGGTTCGATACGCTCTGGATGTCCTGGTTAGCTTCGACCTGGTGAAGAAGTCTCCCAATCGACTCTATTATCCAGTGGATGTAAAAATTTCTCCTTTGACCAAACGACAGCAGGAAATCCAGTCTATTATCGCCAACCATAGGAAACCTATCCGTCAGATGGAAATTTTACGTAAAATATCGATTACGAAGGGCGCCCTCATCAATCAACTGAAGAAATTGGAAACAAACGGACATATTTCTAGGATGAAGGAAGGAAAAGCCGTGTTCTATGAGGCTATCGATATTCAAGTCGATAACGAATCCAGTAAGAATTTCAGGTAGGCATTTCAACTATTTGATCTTTACACAGTTCTCAATAGCTCCATTTGGCTGAAGGTCGGCCCCCATACCCATAGCCGCCGCCAGGCCCGCCCGCTGCTATGCCGAAGCCGGGCCCTCACATCCAAAGCCGCCGCCATCCCGATAGTACCGAGGGCATTCTGTATGATCTCTTTACTTTACTTGGAAAAGGTACAGACTTTAATATCAAAGGACACTCAGGAAAGCAGGTGGAGCACCATGCCTAAGATCACCACACTCACCGAAGAGGAGTTCAAAGCCACAGCTTCAAAACCCAAGTCAGCAAGTAAGCGTATCTCCAAGCAAGAACGGACCAGAAGACGCTATCAGCGTTACCTTGAGCCTTTCGTCAAGGGCGGGTATATTGAAGTGATACTCAAGCCAGGGGAGAAGAAGCAGACTGAGAAGCTCAGGTTCAAGAGAGCGGCTGATAGTCTGGGATTGACTCTGAAATTCAAACGCTCACAGAAGAATATCAGGTTTGAAGTTCTATCCAAATAATCGCCCTTTTTGAAATTAGACCGCTTTCCCTGTCGAACTACCATAGCAAGGGAAACAAGATTCCAGAAGATGTCCGGGCGTTTACAACGGGTGAACCGGGTCGGATGGAGGTCGTTCTCACGACCCACCTGACTGACCGACTTTCCAGCCAAGAGCTGATTCACGATGTCGATCTTGAAGTCCCGGCTGAAGATTCGTCGTGTTCAGCCCATGGTGCACCCCCGAGGGAACTATGAAGCTTAACTTGGTGTCCACTTCCAGGGTTCGGGACTCAACAAACCCGTGCTCAAACCTCCTAGTATTTAAAGAAAATGCTATTTTATGGCAATTTCTCGGGAAATGGCTAATTCTTTGACATTAAATTTGAGTCACATTCCCGGCGGGAGCA
>CAYSUX010000080.1:0-10837 GCA_964434315.1 uncultured archaeon | reverse complement strand
GGACCGGCGATGGCCGAAATGATGATGGGGGATAGGGTCGTGAGGGTATCCTTGACCGACTTGGAAGCGATCTGACCCATCACCGGCAGGTCCCAGTAGCCTCCGTCGGGGTCGGTGGGCGCCTCGTCATCCTCGTCCGGGATCCCGTCATTGTCGGCGTCAGTGTCAATATTGTCACCATAGCCGTCACCGTCGGTGTCGTACCATTCTGTGGCGTCATTGGGGAAGAGATCCTGACCGTCAAGGATGCTGTTCTTGTTGTAGTCCTCGCCCTCGTCCAGCACGCCGTTGTCGTTGCGGTCCTCGCCCCTCCAGTCGATATAGCCGTCACCGTCATCGTCATGGTCCCGGGCCAGACCGCTCAGGTCGTGGAATCCGTCGGCGTTGTAGTCCCCTCCCTTGGGCCATTCATAGGGCAGGCCGTCGTTGTCCTTGTCGGTCCAGTGGCTCCGGAACAGGGGGAAGGCATCCAGGCTATCGACGATGCCGTCGCCGTCATCATCGGTATCCACGGTGTCGCCGATACCATCACCGTCGGTGTCGAGATACTCGGTCGAGTCCAGGGGGAAGGCATCCTCATCATCATCGAACTGGTCCCCGTCCTTGTTGGTGTCGGCGTTGTTGCCGATGAGGTCGTCATCGGTATCCAACCATTCTAGGTGGTCCAGGGGGAACGCGTCCAGGGTGTCGGCCCATCCGTCGCCATCGTCATCGGTGTCCGAGGTGGCTCCCAATCCGTCACCGTCTGTATCCTTGTACTCGTTGCTGTTGGTGGGAAACAGGTCCAGGCTCAGGCTGGTATCATCCTCGCCCATGCCCGGGTTCCACTCATCCGGGTAACCGTCACCATCACTGTCAACCGAGGCCGCGGGATCGGAATCGAAGGCGTCGGCATTATCACCCACACCATCCCCGTCGGTATCGGCCCATTCGGCAGGCTCAAAGGGAAAGGCGTCGTCGTCGTCCAACTTTCCCCCGCCGTCGTCATAGGTACCCAGGATGCCGTCCGGGCCCGCCTTGTCGTTGTCATCATCGGTGTCCGCGTTGTCCCCGATGCCGTCTTTGTCATTGTCCGACCATTCGCTCTTGTCGGTGGGAAAGGCATCCTGGTGCTCGGTGTAACCATCTCCGTCACCATCGAAGTCGATGGCATATATCTGATCGAAAGTGGTCACGCCATCCCCTTTCTGGACATAGAGGATCTGGTCGGTGTGGGAATTGTAGACCGCCATGATCTCCGGATAGGGGGTGCTGGCCACGGATATCTGCTGCCCTGTGGCCATGTCCATAAGGAAGATATCCCGGTCATCGTTCTCATCTCCCGTACGTTTGGAGAACATGAGCAACTCCTTGTTGGCCGCCATGGCCGGGGTCTCGTACTCCATCCGGTCCGAGGTGACCTGGCTGGGAAGATTGAAGGTGCTCCACTCCTCGTTCAGGCGTGTAAGCTCCCAGATATGGAATATCTCATCCCCGCTCTCCTGGGACAGGTAGAGGATGGAGTCCTCGGTGGGACCGAAGATGCCATACCACTGGAGATAGGGAAGGCTGGTCAACCGGCTTCGGTTCAGATTCGGCTCCGCGCCGGCCTCGAATCTGGCGAGCCAGATATCGGCGACACCCATGACGTTGTCCTTGGTCGTGGCATAGAGGAAACTATCGCCTGCGACTTCGCTGACCAGTTCCTCGAACGGAGTGGCCAACACCGGCGTCAACCTCTTGGCCGAGCGATTGTAGAGATAGATGTTGGTCGAGCTGACATCGGACAGCTCCTCACCGTCTTCCCGGTCCTCCCATTTCTCCACCACCATGGAGAGCAGTAGTTCGTTGGGGGTCCGGTAATGGGCCAAAACCAGACTCAGGCGATTGCCGGCCTGGAAGTTGCAATCCGGGCAACTGGCCTCGTTGATATCCTCCGGGTTTATCTCATCCCTTTCAAGGTCATAGAACCATAGAATGGGACCAGAGCCCCTGAAGACCCCACTCGACTCATCATTATCATCATTTTCCATCTGCTCGCCCAGGAAGACCACTTCCTTGCCATCAGGGCTGATCTGGAGGCCGTTGATGGACGAGGCGGCGTCCCCGCCGGTACGGGCATGACACTCCTCGGTGATCAGGTTATAGACGAAGACCCTGGCGTCGTTGGGCTGCCAGCGCGGGTCATTGGACGCGTAGACCATGTGCTTCTGGTTCACGAAGACCGGATCGGTGCGTGAATCCAGTTCATCCTCTGCCGATTGGAACAACTCCACGGTCCAGCCGTCAACGTGGTTGTAACTGGCCAGCTTGATATCCCATCCCGTGACCTCCTCCCCGGCGAGCCGCGGTTGGGTCCAGGCCAATCGAAGGGTGCCGGTATCGTTGAAGGCGGTCAACTGGGTCATGCCCGGGGCGACTATCCCGGTGTCTATCACCTCGACCTGGGCCGCGTCATCCCATGCCGGATCGGTTCTTGAGCGGTAGAGCATTATCCGGTACTCCGTCGTGTGGCCCTTCGGGGATACCTCGTCGGCGTTGGCGCGCAGCATGAACAGCTCTTTCGGGCCGGCAAAGGCCGGGGAGTGATGCAGAAAATCCTCGACGACATATCCGGACAGATCCTTGAACTCCATCTGCAAACTGGGGTCCTTCCAGCTACGGGAATCCTGCCGGTACCAGATCTCAGGGGAATTGTACCGGGACCAGCCTCCCGTGCCGTTCATCTGCGGGTTCCCGGGAGCGGCCAGGTAATGGTCCGAAGAATCGAAAACGATGTTGGAGGCATTGTACCAGGTGCCTTCCTGGGTCCAGTCATGATGGTCGGCCCGGTAGCTTGAGAAGACCTCGATATCCCGGCTCTCCCAGCTTGCGCCGACCCGATGGATCATCAACTGGGCAAAACGCATCTCCGGGAATTCCCGGTTCTGGCCCTCGAAGAGCACGTCCACCGCGATGGTGTCGTTGAAGCGGTTGATCCTGGGGCTCCGGATATCGAAATTATTGAAACCGAACTGGTTCATCAACGGATTGTCTGTAAGCTGGATCGCCATCGAACCGTCAAGCTTGCCCACCCAGACATGATGGTTCATCGTCTTGTCCTGGGCCAGGTAGGTTATGATGCCATTGGGGCCCTCCTGACCATGGATATGATATATGGGCGTCAGGGATTTGAAGTCGGTCAGGGGCATGCCCGGCTGGGAGGCGGTCCTGAAGATATCGTAGTAGTAATCGCCATGCTCGTCCGAGGCAAAGTAGAGCTCATCGAAACCGGGACCGAAGGTGGGTGTTAGCTGGTTGTATTCCTCAAAGCTCACCTGCTGGTGATCCTGTCCGTCCAGGGTCATCCTCCACAGGTCGTAGTAGCTGCCGCCATCCTCTTTTGACACATAGTAGACCAGACCCTCCTTCTGATTGAACGCCGGGTCCTTCTGGTTCGCCTCCTCGCCGGTCAGAAGTTTCAATGAGATATTGGCCCAGTCATAGGCCCGGATCCCGTCCTTGCGCCAGGGTATCTCGAGGCTGTACAGGTTCAGGTAGGTGGTGTTGTCGTACGCGGCGACGAGGTAGCTGGTGAACACCTCGGGCTCGAAGACGGCCGCTGAGAAGGATACGACGTCCAGCCAGTCGGGTGTGGAATAGGCCTCGTGGGCCTCGGGCCAGCAGGGATCCGACCCGCAACCACCCCAGGTACCCCGGTCAACGTCAAAGGTGGCAAAGCTATGCTGCCCGTTACTTATCTCCCAGTAGGACCACTCACGGTAGGGAGGCGAGGCCTGATAGGTCATGTTGACCCACTTGTCACCATCGTGAAGCTCCCGGATCACCGGGGGTAGCTCCATGAACTTCAAACGGTTGTTGGAATCATCCTTTATCTGGGCGATGACCGACCAGTTGCCCCTGTCGGCCACCCAGTAGCTGGCTCCCCAGACGCCATCCAGCACCGACGGCACCTGGGTGTACTCATAGGTGTAATTGCCATCATCCTGGGTGAGGTTGTCCCAGATGTACTGATTCATATGGGGATAGAGTGATTCCGGGCCGGCGCTGAGCAGGAGATAGGCCGCGCCCCAGCGATCAACAAGGCTCAGGAATGTCCCATCGGGAGTGTAGGCCGGTCTTGCCTCGTCCCAGGGATTGTCGGTCATCTGTAACTTGTCGGTACCATCGATGGCCATGGTCCAGATATCGAAGTGGGGTCCGCCATCCTCCCTGGAGGCATAGGCTATCCGGGTGCCGTTGGGAGAGATCATCGGGTCCTTCTGGAACGACTGTTCCTCCCCAATCACGTAATGGGGGGTCTGGATATGCCAATCCGATACCGCGGCCTCTCCCGTGGGAGAGAGGACTATGATCAAAAAGGAAACAAGCAAGCTCAGGAACACCCAAACGAGAGAACGGGAATTCATGGGGCCACCTACTCCTAGCACTTACCCTCACCAGCATATATGCCCTTCGGAATTATCCCGGGCGATAATGACTTTGTCAAGAAAAAACCGGATAATAAATCCCAAACCTATTTTAATGGGGCCAAATCATAGTTGGTTGCAAACGGTGTGGCCTTGAATCCCCTACATTATCTGGCCCTGATCAAGACCAGTGTGAAGCGGTACATCCAGATCGACCTGAACTACAAGTTCCAGATCGCCACCGATATCATGGATCTGCTGCTGACCATCGTGGCCTTCGCGATCCTGGGAGCCTTCGTGGATGACGCCGCCTCGCCAGAGGAACTGGGTATCAACTACAATCTCCAGGGCTTCCTCTTCATCGGGGTCTTCTTCTGGGCCTTCTTCCAGCGGGCGTACGAGGACACCGTGGAGACCATTCCCGAGGAGGCCTCCCGGGGCACTGTGGGTTTTCTTGTGACCAACAACGTCAACCTCTCCACCCTGCTCATCTCCCGCAACATCGCCTCGATGGTCAAGACCTCCCTGATGGCCCTGCTCATCGTCCTGCCCATCCTGGTCACCATCGATTACATCCAGACCCAGAACTCGGACAAGGGAACCCTGGCGGAGGCCCTGGAGATAACCGGCCCCGAGGGCTCCGAGGTCATCATCCAGTTGGATAGCGCCTACTTCAGGATCGACGGTGACAACGAGACCCGGATCGGTAACGAGGGTACCATCGACCTGAGTGATCAGAGTTCCAACACCCTGCTGAAGGTCTATGCCATCGTCGATTCCACGCCGGGTTGGCAGGCCGAGATATCCGAGGATGCCGGTTACGATCACGCCTCGACCCTGCTCGTCATCGATTCCTATGACACCGGGGAGAAGACCCCTCTGCTTTACAACCTACCTTCCGGCCACGAGAGCCTGTTTGCCGGTTTCAAGCTCCATGATATGCCCCTGATCCTGGCGGTCTTCATGCTCATGTGGGTCTTCATGCTGGCGGTGTCGGTGCTCATAGCTTCTTTCAATATCCTGTCCAAGAAGGTCAGGGCTTTCGCGGTCATGGTCCTGACCCTGCTGAAGGTCATTTCCGGATTCTGGTTCCCCATCGAGGCAATGCAGGATTACGGTAGTATCTACGATTTCGTGCGCAACATCCCCATCGTCACCGGCCTGATCTTCCTGAGGGACATCGTACTGGTGGACCAGGAGATGACCGGGTCCATGGTCTGGGACCTGTACCTGCAACCCATCCTGACCGGGACCATCATCGTCGCCCTGGGGGCTCTGACGGTCTACAAATACCTGGAACGTAAATCCCAGAGGTGGGGGACACTGGAGTTCTATTGAGGTCTGAAGATGAAGGCTATCGAGGTAGAAGGGCTGGTAAAGGAGTTCCCCACAGGCTTTCGCAAGCCTCCCCACAGGGTCATCAACAATCTCTCCTTCACCATCGAGAAGGGTGAGAACGTGGCCATCATAGGGCCCAATGGTTGTGGGAAGACCACGTTGCTGAAGGCCATCGCCACCATCTATCTGCCCGACGACGGCACCATTCGGCTCTTCGAGCAGGATGTCTTCAAGAACCGGGCCCGGGCCCGCAAGGCCTTCGCCTTCGTCTCCCCGGCCCTGAACTTCCAGGCCAAGCTGACCCTGCGCCAGACCGTGGAGTACTTTGCCAAGGTACTGGGCAAACATTCCGAGGTGGCCATCCCATTCCTGAAACGGATGGGGGTCTACCATATGTGGGACAGCCGCCTGGAGGGCTTCTCGGAAGGCCAGAAGGCCATGGTCCGGCTGGCCATCGGGCTGATCAAGGAGCCCAGGGTCATAATGCTCGACGAGGTCATGGCCAACCTCGACGTGTCCAAGCGCGAACAGGTCATCCAGTCCATTCAGGAACTGGAGGAGTTCTCGGACCTAACGGTGGTCATGGTGGACCACGACCCCCATGTGGTGGACCGGCTCTGCGACCGGATAATCATCCTCAGGGAGGGAGGTACTCTCCACTCATTCTCCACCGTGGAGGAGCTCATGGCCCAGATGCGCTACACCTACTCGGTGGAGGTAACCCTGAAGAGTGACATGTCCGATGATGAACTCAACCGGATGGGGGCCACCTTCCGCAGATACGCCACCAAGGTACGCTACTTCGCCCAGGACGCCGCCGAGGTGGAAGAGCTCACTCACAACATCCTTGCGAACACGAACAAGGTACTGGAGTTTAATACCTCGTCCGTTTCACTGAAGGATGTCTACTACTTCATGATGGAAGGAGATCTAAGCCGATTGGCATAGGAGCTGACCGAACATGGCTCGTCGTCTGAACGTGATAGATCCGCGCTACAGCGCCCTTCGCAAGATCCGTCCCAAGTCCCATTCTCTGGATGGCCAGCTCAAATCGGTATCCTGCTCCCGGGACGGCACCTATGTGACCGCCGCGACCCAGAGCACCCTATACGAGTTCCATGATGCGCGGATACTCTGGAAACTGCGTACCAAGGGCAACAAGCGAGTGCTCTCGGCCAAGGATGGTAACCTCGTACTGGTCATCACCGTTGAAGGGCTCATTGCCCTGGATCGCCAGGGTCAGGCCAATGGCCATCCCCTACAACTCTGGGATTATCCGACCGAGGAGGACATCTTCGACGCCACACTGACCCCTGACGGCAGTCATGTCCTGGCGGCCATCGGCCACAGGCTGGTGCTCTTCGACAAGAAGGGCCACCGGTTGTGGGTCAAGGAGTCCAAGGATTTCGTGTCCGGCGTGGCCATCAGCCCCGACAAGCGCCATTTCATGGCCGGCATGGAGCGTTCGTTACAGAGCTTCAACGAGAACGGTGACCTGGAGTGGGAGTACCGTACCGGTGGACTGATCCTGGGTGTGGACATCATGCCCAGCGGTGAGTTCATCGTCGCCGCCTCCGGGCGTCGACCGACCAAGCAGATATATTTTTTGAACCATCTGGGACAGGAGATATGGTCGGCCGAGGTGGGCCACTACAACGGTATTCGGGTCGCCGATGACGCCAGCCTCATCGTGGCCACCTCCTCCACTCAGGTCTATGGCTTCTCGGTAGAAGGAGAGAATGTCTGGACCTTCACCTCCCAGGATTTCATCAACTGGGTGGAATCCCTGGGTTCGACCCGGCTGACCCTGGCCGCCACCGGCTCGGAGATCAAGAACATCAGCCGGTTATACTGCCTGGACGAGAAGGGACAGGTGGTGTGGAGCTACCGCCCCAGTGGTCTGGCCTGGGACGTGGCCATGCCCGACGACGGCGGCAAGGTCTTCCTGGCCGCGGGACGCAGGGTGCTCTGGCTGGACAATAGCCCCTATCTGCGTATCGAGACCGAGCGTCTGCTGGAGCTGTGCGCTGATTTCCTGGAGGAGCTGGGACCGGTCCAGGTGGACCTGGAGGAGCCAAAGGCCCTGGTCGGTCGCTCCGAGCAACATCTGGTCAAGGCCGAACTATCGAAGGCCCACCAGGCCGCCCGGGAGGCCCATGACCGTTACCACCACCTGCATCACCGTTACCTTGATTACCGGGATGCCCTGCCCAAGTTCACAAAGAGGATCCATGTCGACGCCATGCTGCCCGAACGGCTCATTCCCACCATCTATCCCCTTTACTCCAAACACTCGGACCTCATCGAGGAGACCCTGGTGGAGGAGACCCTGGAGCTCATCAAGGATAAGCTCCAACGGTTCAAGCAACTGACCGCCACGGTGCGGGAGAGACCCGAGGAAGAGACTCCCGGCACCAGCCACGCCGCCCGGGAGGTCATGGAGCGGCTGACCCTGGCCCAGGAGGGGATCAAGGAACTGCGCAGCCTGATGACCCAACTGAAGAGCATCCGGAAGGCCTGGGAGGAGAATCTTCGATCCCTCGAGGAGCACAGCCGACTGCTGGTCATGGACTGGCTGACCTCGGGTTCCATCTCCACCGACATCCAGTCGATGGTCACCCAGACCGATCGGACCGCCAAGCGATTGCGCTTCGAGGTCCAGGAGCTCAGCCAGAGGGTGGAGACGATCACCACCATGATCGAGTCCTCATCGCTATCGGATGGCTCGGCCGTCACCGGCGAGCTGCGCTTCAAACCCCATGCCGAGGGTATCGACATCGTGGTCGAACTGGTGAACGAGACCGACGAGACCCTGCCCCTGGTCGATGTCTCCCTCTACATGGCCGGCGGCGCCCTGAACCTGGTGGAGCCCGCCTCGGGCACCTTGAGGCTGGGCAAGCTGGCCGCGCGGGTCCACACCGACGCCACCTTCACCTGCAAGGCGGTGAAGATGAACCCCACCTCCTGCCATTGCATCGTCGCCTACGAGAACGAACGGGGTCAGCGCAACTACCTGCGCCTCGAGACCCTCCACACCTCGCTGCTCTCCACCTTCATCGTCCCCTGGGAGCAGAACGAGCAGGATTGCGACCGCTGGAAACGCAGCCATGACGAGCAGTCCCTGGATGAGACCCTGACCTTCACCAATCTTGTCCTGGAGGAGGCCGGCCAGGTGGTCCAGAAGGAGCTCTCCAACCTCTACATCATCGGTGGCGAGCCACGACCATCATCCAACATGGACGCCCTGGCCTTCAATCTGAGCTGCCGCCTGATGGTCAAACGGGTCAGTTACCTGGTGACCGTGACCCTGCTACAATCTCCCAGCGCCCTGGAGTTGGGTATGGTCTGCTTCGCCTCCACGAAGAACGACTCCGATACCATGCTCAAGGCAGTCTCCAAGACCCTGCAGCAGGCGTTGCTGGAACAGGGTGGTCGACTGGACTGACGGCTGGAATGGCGGCTGCTGGAACGACGACTGGAATGACGGGCATCGAACTCCATGCCGGGAATGCCAATGCCCTAACGGTCACTCTGTTAAAGTTAAAGATAGCCTATATGGATCCTGAAGCGAAAGTTCAGGCGACCTTGGTACCGCAACGACCGCAGAACCGAAATCCCTCGATGACCGGGGAGGCGCACTGGGGACAGGTCAAGGAAAGGCTGGCTCCGCATTTGCCGCAGAATTTGAAATCACCGGTGATCTGGGCCTGGCACTGGGGGCAGTTGTGGACCACACGGTCCTGGTGCGATGGCAGGCGATGGCCGCAACGACCGCAGATGCGGAAGTTGGAAGGGATCCGGGCCGAGCAGTTCTCGCAGATGACAGAATACTCCTCTATCTGACCCATTTTGGGCGGGCCGCCGGGATGGTCGGGAGGGGACGGAGCCAAAGGGGCGCCGGTCATGCCGGCCGAGGGCAGCTCCTCCAATCCCACCGGCAACGGCTTGCTCTTGGGGCTGGGTCCAGAAGGTCCGGGACCCTTGGTGGACCTGCCGGTTGGCACGATGGTGGCCTGGATGGGGGAAACGAAGAGCTCCCTGGGGGAGAAGTCGGGCTGCTCGGCACCCACCTCCAGGATATCCTTCAGATGGGCCGAGAAGTAGGCTCCGTCATAGGCGTGGTAAACGATATCGACACTGAATGGCACCAACCCCTTGGACTTGGGATGGCAACTCAACTTGAGCTTCACATCCTTACCTGGCTTGAGGGTATCGATGACCGAAGGTCCGCGTACAGCGATGGTATCGGAGAATTGCAATGTCACGTCCCGGGCGGCGGCCGCGCCCAGGTTACGCAGGATCAGGATCAACGGGCTCCAGGTGTCCACGGCCAGGGGTTTGGCCAGATTGCCCTTGAGGGTCAGATCGGGTCGCGCGCCCTTCTTGATCTCGTTGGCCTTCTTGACGGCTCTCATGGCTCTGGCACGGGCGCCCTTGTGATCCTGGCGCTTGAACATCTTATCGGCAATGGCCAGCAACCGTTCACATTCTTTGACACCGATCCCGGCTCGGGCGACCTTCTTCACCTTTTCGCGGCACGAACGGATATGGTCGCGGGTCTCCGAGATGACCTGCTCCTGCTTGTGGGCCAGCTTCTCGGCCTTCTGGGCATAATCGTGGGCATCGGTGTAGCGACCCCGGGAAAAGGCCTTCTGGGCATCCTTGTAAAGGGCCTCGGACTGGTCCACCTTGGCCCCGAAGTTCCGGGAGGACTTGATGATGAAATCGGCGGATTTGATGGCCTTGGTGGCCTTCTCGATACGGGTGTAATCCACCGAGGAGATATTGATCAGTTCCACCGCTTTCTGGGCCGCGGAGCGTACCAGCTCGTCGGAATCGGAGAGGGTCTCAACCAGGGACGGTATGGCATCCTTGACCCGGGCCAGGGAACGCTTGCCCACATTGCCCAGCAGGAATGCGGCCCCTTCCCTAAGCTCCCAGTCGTTGGAGCGCAGGTCCCGGCTGAGTTGATCGATGAGGGGGGTGAACGCCTTCGGATGCTTCTCGGCGATGAAGGTGGCGATACGCATTGCCCCCCAGTGCATCGCGGTGGAAGCATCGGTGTCCTGGATAAGCTTGAGCAGATGGGGAGCCACGATGTCGGGTTCCAC
>CAYSUX010000079.1:4078-10872 GCA_964434315.1 uncultured archaeon | reverse complement strand
ATCGCGGCAACATCGGCTGTGGCGGCTACGGCTACTCAGTCTACCGGAGCACCGACGGCGGCTTCGACTGGACCGAACACCCCCTGCCCACCCAATCCACCGGTACCGCCGATACCTGGAACTTCGAAGAGGTCGCTGTGGCCGCCGACGAGGAGGACAATGTCCATGCCCTGTGGATGGGTCTTGACAACATGCCCTATTACAGCATCTCCTTTGACCAGGGAGATACCTGGAAAGAGCCTATCATGGTCGCACCACCGGGGGTCAATGGCACCGGTTTTCCCACCATCGCCGCAGGCTCGGCCGGCAGGGCGGCGCTGGGCTACATCGGGACCGGTGACGGCGGGGCGACCTGGCACGGGTACATGAGCCTCATCACCGATGGCTTTGCCGACCATCCACTCATCACCACGGTGGCGGTGAACACACCCGACGACCCGCTGGAGAATGCCAAGCAGGATTGCGGCTACGATCGTTGCGGCGGATTCGGGGATTTCATCGACATGGTCATCGACCACCATGGCCGGCCCTGGTTCGGATTGGCCCACAACCCCAGCGGCGAGATGGGCATCTTCGGCACCGTGGCCCAGGGCCCCTCCCTGCGAGGTGACCTGGTGCCGTTGACATCAATGCCCCTGGGCGGGCCGTCAACGCTCCCATAAGCCGACTCAGGGCCAAGGAACTGTGATATTGTAAGAAAAATTATTAATTAAAATCTATGTTATTGTCGTTCTAATTAAAGTTATATACTACTTTCTTTAATTAAGTTATTGATACATCATGCCCAAGGCATCATCGAATCGCGCGGGTTCATATGTTACCCAGCCCGAGGGTTACGCAACATTTCGACCCTTGCCTCTACCTCCAGCTCCACCGATCGAACTGGATGATGATTTGCTGTCCCAACTGTCGAAAGCCGATCGAGCCCTGGGAAGACTCGATGGAGCCACCGAGATCCTGCCTGACCCGGATATCTTCGTGTTCATGTACGTTCGCAAGGAAGCGGTCCTATCCAGTATGATCGAAGGTACCCAGGCCTCGTTGATGGATCTTCTGGAGTTCGAGGCTCAAGCCCTGCGCCAGGGAACCGTTGATGATGTGGAGGAAGTGTCCAATTACGTGGCAGCCATGAACCACGGGCTTGAACAGATCCAAAGGGGTCGCCGGCTATCCATATGCCTGCTCCAGGAGATACACTCCCGACTGATGAGGGGGGTAAGAGGCGGCGAACTGCGACCCGGCACTTTACGCAAGATCCAAAATTGGATAGGTCCTGCCGGATTGGGCATCGGGGACGCCGTATTTGTCCCTCCTGCTCCAGCGGATATGAACCCGGCTCTGGACGAACTTGAGGTCTTTCTTGCATCCACAAGCAACCTGCCGGCCCTGGTCAAAGCCGGGCTGGCCCATGTCCAGTTCGAATCCATCCATCCATTTATGGACGGGAACGGACGGATGGGGCGGCTGCTCATCACCTTTCTACTCACCATCCAGGGCGCCCTGGGGAGGCCCCTGCTCTACCTGTCCCATTATCTGTATCAGCACAGGTCAGACTACTATTCCAGGCTCCAGGCGGTGCGTGATGAGGGTGATTGGGAAGGTTGGCTGAAGTTCTTCCTGACCGGCGTTCACGAGGTCTCTGTCGAAGCCACGTCACGAGCGCGAAAGATATTGACCATGCGAGAGAACCATCGCCGCCTGGTTCAGGAGAAGCTGGGAACGACTACTTCCAGGGGTCTTACACTGGTGGAGGGACTCTATCGCCAGCCTATCATCTCCATTCAGGAGGTGGCCAGATTGACCGGATTGACCCAACCCAGCGCCACCCGCCTTGTGAACAAACTGGTCGGTCTGGAATTACTGGAGGAACTCACCGGGCGAGCCCGATACCGCCGCTTCGGTTATCAACCCTACCTCGAACTGATGGCCGATTGAATGATTGATGATTGAAATCCTTGCGATACGGGTTTTTAATTTAATTAACGTTTTTCACATTTTTCTTTAATTAACTCCAATCCTGTCCCTATAATGTTCGCCAGCTAACATTAGAATGGAACTCCCGGAACAGAGCCGTCCAGCCCATGCCGCAGAAGGCGCATTTATTGTGGGGGCAGCCATAAGTGGCCTGGATGAGCGGACCGCCGGCCTCGGATAGTGGGCGAGACCAGTTGCTGGTATCGAGGGTATGAATGACGGCAAATTCTTTCAGAAAAGATGGGCCGGAAGCCTAATCACCCCCAGGGCTTTGGGAGCCGACGCGGGTCCGTAGGGTAGCCTGGATATCCTTCCGGCCTTCGGAGCCGGTGACGGGGGTTCGAATCCCTCCGGATCCGCCTACTATGCTGCCCTAATACATCGAGGCGCTCATCACCATCGCCTATTTCGACTTGCAAGCGCCGGATCACGGTTTAGTCGAGTTTTCGGATGTATCCGGCAGTACCCGGTAGTACCGAGGGTTTGCGGATGGTTGTCATTCCGGTTGTCAATGCCATTGCCGATAAGTTGTCTTATAGGTTGTCATATAGTTGGCAATAACTCAACTAATGGTTGTCATTAATCATAATTATCGTTGTCGTTTCAGTTGTCGTAAATTGGATATATGGGAAGGAATTAGTGGGGTCGTTGAAATGGTAAAGGTTATTACTCTGTAGGCTATTTGGTTGTCAATGGTCTTTGTTCCCAATTATGGCTATACCCATGAAATGGTTGCCAATCTGACCCGCATCGCCGGGGCGCGGGAGGTCATCGACAACGCCTATCTGGTGCCCAAATGGGAGGCGGCCTTGAGGGAGGAGTGGCTGGTGGCCTCTGCTCACGCCTCCACCGCCATCGAGGGCAACACCCTGACCCAGGAAGAGGTCAGCGAGCTCCAGCGGGGTCGTGAGATAATGGCCTCCCGCAAGGACCGACAAGAGGTGATCAACTACCTCAAGGTACTGGGCTCAATGGAGGAGCTGGCCGCTCAGCCCTATTCAGAGGCTCTGATCCTCCGGCTTCACGAGCAGGTCACCCGTGAAACCCTCCGGAGCCCGGAATATGAAGGCCGATACCGGGAAGTGCGGGTGATCGTCGGTAACCCCCGTACCGGTGAGGTCACGTTCAGACCCCCGCCGCCCGAGGAGGCGCCGGGCCAGATGATCGAGTTTGTGGACTGGTTGGGCTCAGAGAAAGCCGGGGTCTTGGACCCAGTCATGATGGCCGGTCTGGCCCATTACGAGTTTGTGCGGATTCACCCCTTCGTCGATGGCAACGGCCGCACCGCCCGCGCCCTGGCCACCTTGATCCTGGTGAAGCGGGGTTTCGATGTCCACCGCTTCTTTGCCCTTGACGATTATTACGACCATCAGCGTGGGGCTTATTACGCCGCCCTGCAGACCGTCCGCCCCGAGCTGCGGGATCTGACCCGATGGCTGGAATACTTTACCGCCGGGGTGGCCCACACCGTCGAGGCTGTCAAGGCTCGGGTCCTGGAGCTGTCGGGCACGCCCCTGAGACTGGCCCAAAAAGGCCGGGTAGCCCTCACCAAACGCCAGATGACCATCGTCGAGCAGATCAACCGCCACGGCAAGATCACCTCCAGCGAGGTGGGCCGCATCTTCGGCTTCAGCCGCCAGGCCGGCCTCAAGGAGCTGAACAAGCTGGCAGCCCTGGAAGTCGTCGAGAAGGTGGGCCAGGGCCGGGGGGCCGGGTTTGTGCTGAGGTGAGGTTATGAAAATAAAAACCGGTTGGAATAGAGTAATTATATCATCATCTGCCAAGAACAACTATAACAGGGAGACAAAAATATGGTACACATAAGTAAAGGTTCAACGAAACAGTGGTGGCGAGCAAGATTTAAGATTAAGTATTCATCGACTGCTAATCCATTGCCCTACACGGATTTGTTATTAGCACATAAAATTATCTCGCCAATTATAAAGGAATATTTTGAGCAAAAGAACGGTTGTTCTTTTTGGCGTTTTCATAGGAGATGGGGACCTAAACATGGCCACAAGTTCGATTTTGAATTTTTTTCAACTGCAAAAATAAAAACCAAAATCGACTCAAAGATTCAATCTAGCGATATTTTAAAGGAACTAAAACATGAAGGATTAGTTGAGCATCTTGAGTTAACTGAACTATATGATGAAAATAAAGATGGTGAAAAGAAAATCTGGAATAATGTTAAAGATATCTGTGATAAAAATTGGTCAATTTCAATTAAAAAAGTTTGGCCCGCCTATATTATGTCTGTATCACGAATGTGGCTGGAATTGATAGAAATATGTGTGGATTTACCAGAATATCAGAGTGAAAAAAAATCAGAAAATCTTTTTGACTTACTGGACTTTTATAAGAGAATAGATACAGAGAAGATTGAACGGTTATGGTTAAAACAAGGTTGGAGTTCATTGATTCATCATTTGAGTGCAATCTTTGGATACAAAGAAATCCAAACTCATAAGGATTTAATAGTTGAAATTCCGGAAAAAACATGGATACAAAGTCCATTTGGCTTCAAGTTTGATAAACTATAGGTCTATAAATCGAAATAACCAGAATAAAAAGTATTATTCTATAGTAGCACCTTCCTAAGCCTTCACAGCCTCAGGTGCTGTTGCCCCCACTACGCCTTCGTAGAACTGGTTGAGCAAGTCCTTTCCTTGGGGTTCTGGAATGGCCACCCCGTCCTTTTTGGCTACTTCAAGCCACAGGTCCATGGTTGCTTTTATCTGCCCGAGGGTTTCCTCCTCGGTCTCGCCGAAGGCTGAACAGCCGGGCAGTTCGGGGGCCACGGCAATGTAATGTAGCCTTCGTCATCGTGGCTGTTCACTATAATAATGCCTTATCTGGCCATAAGCTCTCATCCCATCTCCTCCTCCGCCTGGCTGGCCATGCCGATGACCACCACCGAGACCAAAATCAGTAGCCGGTCGTCTTTGTGTTCAAGGTCGATCCCGATGGTCGGGGATTGGCCGGAGTCGTCGATAAAGACCCGGGCGATGAGGCCGCTGTCGCGCCGGAATTCGTAGTCATAAATGGTGAAATCTCCTTGCGCTTCGATATCATCAAGGCCGGGAACATCGACGATGAACTTGGGTTCCTGAAAGGTAAAGAGCTGTTTGGTCACGGTGACAAGCGGGAGTCCCGGGCGGTGGATCTTGTAGAGGGGGCCGGTGGCGCCGGTCTCGACCTCGATAGAAGCCACCTCCTTGCCCTTGTGCAGTCGAAAGCAGAGCCGACCCTGGCCGGGGCCCGCGGCGCGGTTGATCAGAAAGACGGTCTGCCCTTTACGGTTGACCACCCGGCTTTGCTTGACCCTGGCCCAGGTGTGCTGCCGAAGATAGTAGCGCAAATCGATACCACGCAGAGGCTTGTCGCCCTGTATGTCAGATACCAGCATCTACAATTGGTTTGCCCCGGTTGTCCTGCCCAATGCGCCAAGTACCGATGAAGGTTCAACTCCCCCACTCCTTGACCTTTGCCACCAGGTCCATGCGACCGATGCGCCAGGTGCCCACGAAGGTGGTCAGGACCGAGGCGATCAGGACAAAGAGGATGAGGTAGACCACCAGCAGCCAGTCGATGGTGATGACAAAGAAGAAGGACCAGGTGGTGAAGGCCGCGGCGAACCAGTGAGCGGTCAGGATCGAGACCAGGGCACCCACGATGCCGCCGGCCAGGCCGATGAGTGTGTGCTCTACGAGCAGTATATAGGTCAGGCTGCGCCTGGAGGCCCCCAGGACCCGCAAGGTGGCCAGCTCGGCGTCCCGCTCTGTCAGGTTGATGAAAAGGGTGTTGATGAGCACCATGATGGCGATGATGCCTCCCGATATCAGGAAGGTACCCATCGCCGCGCTCTGCTGCTTCCAGGCGGCATCGAAACCTTCGACCATGTCGTCGTGGTAGACCACGAAGGAAAGCCGCTCCAGCTCCTTGGCGGCAGGGGTATCGGGCTCCAGACCCCTGATATAGAGGCCGTTGGCCTGGTATGTCCCCAGGATGGCGTTCAGGTCCGAGCGGTAGAGCCACAGTGAGCGGCCCAGCTCCTGGGACACTCCGACGATCCTGACCTTCACGATATGCCCGGCGATCACGATATCCAGGGTCTCGTCGGCCTCCCATTCCAGCAGCTCCATCGTGCCCTCATCGACGAGAACCTCGACCGGAGAGAGTCCCGAAACAGGTAATCGCCCCTCCACCAGCCGTGAGGCGTGCATGGAGCTTGCCCCGTCAGTGGAAAAGGCCTCCAGGCCATAGACCGCGAAACGCCGCTCATCACCCGAGGCGTTGCCCTGGGTCATCAGGTACCATTCGGCCTCGACCCCGGGATGGGCCGCCGACCAGTTGATCATATCGGACCCCTGCTCGGGCAGGAAGTTGACCTGGGCGTCCCAGGCCTCGGCCTCGTCCAGCGAGCCGCGTATGGAATCCTGCATTGAAACGAACATCAGCAGTGAGCCACCCACGATCATCAGGGAAAGCCCCAGAGCCACGATGGTCAGGGCCAGGCGGGTTGGCTTGCGAAGGGTCGAGCGCAGTCCCAGGCTCATCGTCGTGGGCATCCGGGTGGTCAGCTTCGAGAGCCAGGGTCTTGGACGGGGCTGGCCCTGCTGTCCCATCACCTCCAGGGGCATCATTCGCGAGGCCTTGATGGCCGGGCGTAGGCCAAAGAGCAACACAAGGCCCGAGACCAACAGCCATAGTTCCAGTAACAGGTCAGGATAGTGATGGACGACAACGACCGGTACGCCAAAGGTTTCGAAGTACCATCGGGTCATTCCCGACGACCACCACATGCCCATGAGAACTCC
>CAYSUX010000079.1:0-4068 GCA_964434315.1 uncultured archaeon | reverse complement strand
ACCCAATGTGGAGCCCAGAGTGCCCAGCAACAGGGGTGCCAGCAGGTAGGCGTTACGCACCTCGGCCGCTGAGAGACCCAGGGCTCGCAACACGCCGATCTCCTTGGCCTGTGAGCGAATGAGCCGGTCGAGGCTGATGGCGATGACCAGGCCCGAGACAGCCACCAGCAGGCCGGTGATTATCGGTAGCGTCTTCTTGGAACCCTCCAGGTCCTGCCTGAGCAGCTCCACCGAGAATATATCCCCCCGGTCAAGAACCTGGAAATTGGACACATTGTGAGCCTGGAGATGCGCGGTCAGCTCCTGTTTGACCGCCCTCAATTGCTTGCCCTCGTCATCGGTCGTGTCCTGAAGGTCATAATCGGGCGTACCCTTGATATCTACCAGCAACTGATTTCGAGCGTCACCGGAAAGGTTGGCCAGCTTGACCAGTTCCCCTATTGGCAGATAGACCACCGCGTAGGTACCCTCCTGGGGCATCAGGGTGTTGGGATCGCCCAGAAAGTAGAGATGGTGGGGGCTATTGGCCAGGCCGACCACCTCCATCGTGACCTGTTCCCCGGCGATACTGACGGTCATGGCATCGCCGATATCGACCCCCAGTTCGGTGTTCACATGGCGGTCCAGGGTCGCCTCACCGGAATCGGTCGCCATTCGTCCGCTGTCAGGCTCGAACCAGAGGCTGCTGATAGAACCAACATTCTCCTCTATCCCATAGAAGGTGGCTCTGATCCACTCCCCGTTCTCCTTGCCCTTCGAATACTGTCCGTCGAGAACCAATCGCGCTTCGCAACCGTGTACCTCAAGATCGTTGCCGAGCCTACCGGCCCTGAGATCATCGCAGGCCGCCGTGAGAGCCTCCCGGGAGGCGGGCCAGTTCCCGGTCTCCACGATGATGTCCGCCAGATTGGTCTGTCCATAGAAATCCTCGTAGACCGTATCGGCGTTGCGGTTGTGCTCGCCCATCATGACCGATGTGGCTGTAGCGAAGATGATAAGCAGCAAGACCATGATGGCCCGCAGTTTGCTTCGCCAGAGGCTTCGTAACAGCCGTTTGAACAGAAGCTGCCTGAGGTTGCCTTGCAGAAAACCGGGCTTGGTGACTGGAACTTGATGGGAAGTCATTGTTGCGTGGCATTCTCCGCCGGGCTCCCTTCGCCGATGCCCTCATTGTTCCCCTCGCTGATGCCCTCGTTGTTCCCCTCGCTGATGCCCTCGTTGTTCCCCGTCAGCTTGTCTCCGGTCGCCTGGGCCGCGCTTTGCTCCTTTACCAGCTTGCCCATGTCCATGTGGATTATCCGGTCGGCGTAACGGCTCAGGGCGATATCATGGGTCACCAGAAGGGCGGTGATATTCTCTGATCGGCAGGCCTCGACCAGGGCCCTCATGACCTGCCCGGTCGTCTCGGAATCCAGATTGCCGGTGGGCTCGTCGCCCAAAAGGACCTTGGGCCCCTTGGCCAGGGAGCGGGCGATGGCAACCCTCTGCTGCTGCCCTCCCGACAGTTCGGTGGGATAGCGCCCCTCGAGACCCTCCAGCCCCACGATGGCCAGGAGCTCCCGCGCCCGGGCATTGTCCCGACAGTTGGCCAGCTCCTGGACCAGGAGTACATTCTCCAGCACCGTAAGGTCGTCGAGAAGATTGAAGAACTGGAAGATGTAGCCGATGTTCTTGCGGCGGAAGGTGGTCATGGCCTCCACGTCATTACGGGGCACCGGCTCGCCCTCGAAGGTGTACTCGCCGCCGGTGGGATTGTCCAGGGCCGCCACGACATTGAGCAGGGTGGTCTTGCCCGAGCCGCTGGGCCCCAGCAACAGGACGATATCACCGGGTTCCAGGTCCAGGTCAACCCCGTCCAGGGCCGCCACGGTGTCACCGCCGGTCTCGTAGATGCGACGAACGTCACGCAGGGATAACAGGGACATGGTGGGCGATGAGAGCTCTCATTCTTTAGCTTCACCCGTACATTGAATACCTAACTCGAGGTTTCGGGGATAGAATCCCCGGATTGACCGCTCAAGCGCTCCCGATGCTTCCTCATCCGTCCCTCCATAGCCAGCGCCTGTGCCGCCCTGCGTCCCATGATAAGCTCCACACGCTCAAACTCCCCGGGGGCGAGCAGCTTCTCCCATTCCAGCTCTGCCATGGCGGCCTTGCGTCTTAAGGCATCGAAGTTGAAGAGGAGCTTCTCGGGAGGCAGGCTGTTGAGCGCCACCAGGACCCGGGGTTCCAGGTAGAGCAGTTTGTACCATATCAGACCGAAGAGGGCCATCAATGCCACCGCCCCGAAAAGGGGGTTGAAACAGATAACCAGGATCACTGCCCCCATGACTAGCCATAGTTCGTCGAGAAAACCCTCCACCACCGAAAGCTGGAACTCAACGTCAGGTAACTCTTCGTCCGTCAGACATTCAGGGAACCGTTTGATCCGACCTAGAGCGATCACGTAGCCGATGACCATCAGGCTACCGGTAAGGATCAGGAGAACGGTCGAGGCGGGCCCGTCCAGGTCGATGGTAAGCTCCATCTTGACGATGATGGCCATGATGACGGCCCCGCCCACCAGAATGTACTCGCTCAGGTTGAGCGCCCGCCTGAAGAAGGGCCAGAGCGCAGGGCGGCGGACCTTGACATCACCTATGGCCTCCAGGCCCGGTTGGAAGGTCTCTTCCGATCCGTCATCTCCCTGGTCTTCGGCCCCATCCTCTAGCTCGAAGGTCAGGGCGTTGATGAAATCGCCCTTGATAACCCCGGAGGACCTGAGAGCGTCCCTGAAGGATAGGGCTACGAGGGCCAGGCCCAGCAACGGGAATACCATCCCGATTATCACCACACCCATCAGGCCCAACAGGGGAGAGAAGTAAGCCTTCTGGAACCAGCTTACAGGTGCCTCCTGGATATCGCTGACATGATCGCTCAGATCCTCCTTGATGGTGAACTGGGACCGGGACATCACCATCAGCACCACTCCCATTCCCAGGAACATGAGGCCAAAGAACATCTCGTCCGGGTCAAAGAAACCGACAAGCAGGCTCTGTGTTGAAAGTCCCTCGATGTTGGCCATGAAAAGGACCATGAAGGCGAAGACCGCATGGACTATCAACGATGCCCGTAGTTTACTGGAGCAGAGACGGTCCACCACCTTCTGGTCGATCCAGGCCGTGCCGAGGCGCTTCCCGATCTTGATGCCCTCGTTCAACACCATGAAGAGCATCATGCCGGTGAACATGTAGAAGATGAAGTTCTCAGGGGTGCCCATGAATGACAGATAGGCCGAGGAGGGCCGGACGTGAACCGGTGTGGCCAGGTAACTGACCGAGCGAATTATGGTATTGACCAGTGGACCGAGGAACATTATTGCGAAGAGGTAGAGCCTGGTATTGCCAGTGAGGTTCACGGCAAAGCCGATGGCTCCCATGACCAGGGCGAAGATGGAACCCAGAAAGAGAGAGGCCAGCAATATGGGATAATGGAATCCCAGGGGATCGGTGATGGGTTCACCCCCCAGCAACAACAGGGTGCACAAAGCCAGCAGGCACCAGCCGGCGACCAGGGCCTCCCAGCTCGTTTTCAAGTTTGGCATCTCCACGACCATTGCATGACCACTGTCGCATAGATGGGCGGCCAGGCAGAGATAGAATATCAGGAAAACGGGAAAGGCGATCGAGAATATCAAGAGTGGATCATAGGCTATCAGATTCGTCTCCTTCATACTCAAAGAGGAGAACAGGAAGGTGATGAATGTGAATAGAACCACACCGGGAAGCAGCCAGGACCAGGTACTCAGGGCCAGGAAAGCTTCCGGGCGACCTACTTGATGGGCGGTCAGGCTATCCTCTCCACCCTCTTCATTCTCACCCTTATCATTTACCATCGCCTTGATCACGACGATCATGACGATGAACATCGGGCCCATGCCCAGGGCCATGAACAGTATGAAATCGAGACCCTCCCCGATGTGGAGGCGTTGGGTGGTGAGTAACCGCCCCTCCTCTCCTTCGGTATCGAGATAAAGGGCCCGGGGAGTGTAGAGCCGCTCCACCCAGAGCACCAGGTAGGACGGCCCGG
>CAYSUX010000078.1:0-11266 GCA_964434315.1 uncultured archaeon | reverse complement strand
CGGACCTTGATGAGGACCAGACCTACTACTGGAAGGTCGTGGCTGATGATGGTGATAATATCGAGGAATCCCCTGTCTGGTCCTTCACCATCGATCTTGGCGCTCCACCCAACGAGGCGCCCGGGGTCACCATCATCGCTCCGGCCGACGACGAGACCTTCACGGGTCCCGACCCCATCATTTTCCGCGGCTATTCCAATGACGATGATAACGGGATCATTCTGGTCGAGGTCCGGCTCGATGGTGGGGCCTGGCTGCCCGCCGAGGGCACTCGACAGTGGATTTACGAGCTGGCCGTCACCGACCTTTCCATCGGCACCCACAACATGGTGGTCCGGGCCTACGATGGAGAGGCGTATTCCGAGCTGGCAGAGGTGACCTTCGAGCTCCTTGTCGATTCCCGGGATGACAGGAAAGATGACGATGATCTCCTGCAGGACAACCTGCTGTTCATCATCATTATGGGAGTCGCCATTGCCGGAGCATCAATCGCCAGCCTACTCATCCGCCGATCCCAACAGGAATGGGATGATGAAGAATGGGATGAGGGATGAGACCTTCGGGTTGCGCCAGGTCAGCGTAGCAAACCGGAGGCCGGGTGCTTCCGAACGGAGGGAGGAAGCGCAGAGGTCTTGAGAGTGCGCCAGGTCAGCGTAGCATCTCTCAAGTCCTTGTGCTATTGTGCCCGACTTAGTTCGGGCACAATGGCGCAGAGGTCTTCGGAGTTCGACCTATCAGTGGAGACCTTCGGGTTGCGCCAGGTCAGCGTAGCAAACTGAAGGCCGGGTGCTTCCGAACGGAGTGAGGATGCGCTAAGGTCTTGAGAGTGCGCCAGGTCAGCGTAGCATCTCTCAAGTCCTTGTGCCATTATGCACGATTAAAAATCGTGCATAATGGCGCAGAGGGAGGGATTTGAACCCCCGAGGGCGAAGCCCACCGGCTTTCAAGGCCGGCGCCTTACCGGGCTAGACTACCTCTGCGCAGCGGGTCTATGACCATCGCATAATTAGCTTTTGGGGAATCACCAAGCGATGATGAGATCTGATGATTCGAAACACAATGCCTTCCTTCACATCCGACCGGGAGGGATTCGCTTGCGCTTTCTCCTTCCAGTCGAAAGCACCGCGCCTTGAGAGTCTTATGATTTGATTCGCCTCTCAAGGTGAACCCCCGAGGGCGAAGCCCACCGGCTTTCAAGGCCAGCGCCTTACCGGGCTAGACTACCTCTGCGCGTTGGCGCCATCACCGGGCGGCTTTTAGGCTTTCGGGGCTGCCGGCAGTGTCGGCCAGTGGCCCCTAATAGCACGGTTTAGCTATTCGATCCGGTACCTCAGCAGCACCGCCGCCCCGCCCAGTTTGTCCAATGTCACGCCTCCGTCGTGGTGGGTGGAGATGGTGAGCGACTCCACCCGGGCTCTGAAGGCGGCCTCCAGCAGACGGCGGCCGACTCCGGTACGGGCATGTTCGTCGGTGACCAGCAGCCGCTCGGCGGCCCCGGCCTTGATGGCCCCGGCCACCTCCCGATCTCCGTAGGCGGCCAACCCGCCACCCGGGCCACTGGCGCGGCCGAGCCGCTTCAACATCTCTTCCATGGCTGATAGCTCGGTCTGCAAGCGAGCCTCACCGGCAGCCGAGGCGAGGGTTCCGGCCCGCAGGGCCTCGTGGACCCCGGACATGCCAGCGCAACTGCTGTTCTCCACCCTGACAGCGGCAAAGGCGTCAGGAAAGCGCTCCCTTGCCAGCGCTGCGGTCCGCTCCTTGAAAAAGCCCGGGCCGATGATCACCACAGGGGTGCCGGGCTGTATTCCCGACGCGATGGCAGCCTCGACGAGCTCTATATAAACCGCGTCGCGTCCGCCAATGCCTCCTTGCCCCTTGGGCTGCCTGCCCCTGGCTCCCTTGCCCACCGTGTACTTGCCGACCCCCCGGGCCTGGGCCGAAGCCAGCTCCTTGACACCATAGGAGGTGAGCTGGGCCACGACGCCGCTGTCCGAGTCCACGGCGATGACGATGGCCTGGGGCTGGGGATCGCGAGCCTGCTTGATGCGGTCCATGTGAGCCCCGCGCCAGGCATTCTTGTAAAGCGTCAGGTCGTCGCCCACCTCGATATTGAAGGCGTGGTGCTGACCATGGTCCTGCGGTCCTTCCTCGATGACCCCCAGCACCCGCAGCCGGTCGGTGAACGGGGCGAACTCGGCCTTGACCACCGACAGCGTCAGCACCATCTTGCGCTTCTCGGACCGGTCGGCCCGGATGCGGTCGCCCTTCTCCTCCTCCCGCCGCTCGGTCAGGCTCGTGGCCCGGTCACCCTCGTCGATGAGCTGATACAGATGATAGAGGTCGTCGGTGTGCTCGATGCGCAGCCTGATGGAGCCCGGGCTGGGGAGGCGGCGTGACTTGAGGTTGCGCTTGAGGGTCCGCATGGTTTGGTCGTCACTAGGGAGGTTCCCTTTTAAGAGATAAACAACAGAGGGACCAGCCGGAGCTTTCGAAAAGCCACTTGAAGACTATGGGATTGATTTCGACACGCAGGGATTTCATTTTACCACTTCCCAGTATCCTCCCTTTGCAGGTCCTTTGCGTCTTAGCAGTCCCTTTTTCTTCAGCGCTACAATATTTTTATCCACAGCAGTCGTGCTGATGCCAATGATCTTCGCCATCTCTTTCTTTGAGATGGAAGGGTTACTTACCACAAGTGCCATAATCCTTTTCTGGTTTTCTACCAACCCATCTACCAACCCATCTACCAACCCCTCGACTGATTGAGGTTTTCTATTGAAAATTGTTAAAAATCCGGTTTTCAGGGGCTTGAACTCTACCTTGACATCCTCAGCCAGGCATTCCTCGTGTATCCGTTTAAGACCAGAACCCCATTTCTCGATGTCCTTGGATAGATAGAGAATGTTAGCAATAAGTGGATTTCTGAGAACTGACCGTTCTTCCCCTTTAAAGTAATCCTCCGGTGTCAACCCCTCCGGAAAGCTACCGGGATTGTATATCTCAACACGATCTTTGAAGACAGCCACTTCATTTCCCTTCGGATTATTGTACTCCCGATGGCATAACGAATTTACTAAAGCTTCTCTCAATGCCTCGATGGGGATCTCAGGGACCTCTTCCCGTTCAAGTTTACCAAACTCAACGCGCCAGCGCATATTTCTCTTCAAATATAGTTCGGTTTCCCTGAGGACATGGAAGAGATTACCTTTCAATTGCTTGATGTCCAGAAACGTCGTTTTGTCATTTCCGGCAAATACAGCCATCTGCACCTCCAGCGAGTTATTCTCACAGAATAAGACCTGCCCGGCGTTGCGCAGTATATCCCCCTCCAGCATTCCCAGTTTGTCGAGAATAGTGTGCATTCTATTGTTGTCTGACTCTAGTCGTCTGACCTGTTTTGCCCGTTGGACAAAATCCATGAGCTCTTTTTCATCAATATTCTCGGGTCCAGATCCGGAGGGGAGATAATCCCAATAGTTTTTCCTGCTGTCCCTTTCGATTATCAGGCGTTCTATTTCTGAGGGACTGAGCCGCCTATCCTCGTCCCCTACTCTCATGTAAACGCGACCGTAGGCGTAATACGGCGAGTCGTCCCCCTCGAACCGGACATGGATGCATTGTTTTGAGTCCACGTCTGTCCTCTCGACGCTGGGATATACCTTCGGCTCGATGTGGCCGGAGATGACCTGCGAGATATCCCGCAGGGTCTTTTCACTGACCTGCTGGCCTATGACGGCGCCGTCGTTCCTGACGCCGAAATAGAGTTTGCCTCTGCCGTGCTTGTTGAGGATGGCGGCTATGGATATCACGGCCTCTTTAAGCTCCGAAGTGGAGCGCTTTAGTTCGAGGGTCTCGGATTCCTTCATACGCCTGCCCTCTCGTAACTAGCTAGGTCGCCGATAAGCTGATACAGGTGATAGAGGTCGTCGGTGTGCTCGATGCGCAGCCTGATGGAGCCCAGGCTGGGGAGGCGGGCGGATTTCAGGTTCTTGCGGATGAGGCGCATGGTTGGGTTGCCATTAGGGAGTTATCTATTACCTGAGCCACATATTTAAAAAAAACCAATAATGCTCGCACTCGTTACCGGGCACGCCAGCCATATGGATGGCGGCGGCGGTCTGGCCCGGCTATGCCGGCTGTAGACCGGTCCGTGTGCCTCTGATACCATGATAAGACATTATCGAAGCTTCCTAAAAAATTGTCACACCATATCGTAAATTATCGACCATTCGGTGGCGGTGAAGGAAACCGGATTCATGATCAAAGGAGAAGGAGGCGGCCTTACGATCCTGGAGAGCGTACCAGCAGAAGTCACCCTCGAAGAGTTATTCCTTGGAAAGCTGATGTCGGTCGAAGGTGTTGAGGAGTTCTGCCTTCCCCTCCTGGCCCAGAAGAGACTGAATCATCAGCGATTGCTTGATCTTTCGGTTAAAATGAATATGGTCAATATCGTAGGTTGCTATCTTGATGTTGTCAATAATATTAAAGAGCTGGTCCCGCCCGATGTTGTCCGGCAATTCCATGACATGAGAACCAAAGAGCAACAGGTCTTCCTGGCATCGGAGAAGCAATACGGCAAGGAAGGATGGGAAACCCCTTTTGAGAAACGTTGGAACATCGACCTTTATCTTGACCTGGGAGCTATCAAACACGGGATTAGAGCCCTATGAACATTGAACCACTGCCCAAAGCCATCAAAGAGGATATCGAGGACCAGAGTCTGACCCTTCTGGAACAGATTTCGGCGGCGCTGACTTTGGAACGCGACAAATCATCAAAGCGTTCTAAAGTCCGCATGCCACCGAGCGAAGTGAAGGGGCGTTAGGTGGTGGGAACCTAATGAGTCGAACCGAACCCGACTACAAAGCCACATCGATGTCCAGATGTTCTGTCAATTCCTTGTAGCGATTGCGGATGGTCACCTCGGTGACTCCCACGACCTCGGCTATCTCCTTCTGGGTCTTGCGTTCGTTGCAGAGCACACTGGCCACATAGATGGCGGCGGCGGCAACGCCGGTGGGTCCCCGGCCGGAGGTCAGTTCCTTGGCCGTCGCCTCCTTGAGTATCTCCACGGCCTTGACCTCCACCTCGCCGCCCAGCTCCAAGTCGGAGCAGAAGCGGGAGACATAGGCGATGGGGGAGGTGGGGATGAGCTTCATCTTGAGCTCACGGGAGATGAATCGGTAGGTACGTCCGATCTCCTTCTTGGAGACCCGGCTGGCCCTGGTTATCTCGTCCAGGGTCCGGGGCACATTGCATTGCCGGCAGGCGGCGTACAGGGCCGCGGCGGCGACACCCTCCACGGAGCGGCCGCGGATGAGGTTGGAATTGACTGCCCGGCGATAGATGGAAGCCGCGGTCTCGCGAACATTGCGGTGCAGACCTATCTTGGACGACAGGCGGTTGAGCTCGTTGAGGGCCAAGGCCAGGTTGCGCTCGGTGGAGTTGGATACCCGGGTACGGTGCTGCCATTTTCGCATCCTGTAAAGCTGAGCCCGGTTCTTGGAGGGTACGGATTTGCCATAGGAGTCCTTGTTGCCCCAGCCGATATCGGTGGAAAGACCCTTGTCATGGACCATCAGGGTCATGGGCGCGCCTGAACGGGAGCGCTTCTCGGTCTGTTCGGCGTCGAAGGCCCGCCACTCGGGGCCCTCGTCGATGAAATTGTCATCCAGGACCAGTCCGCAGGCCTTGCAGACCAGCTCGCCCCGCTCGTAGTCGCGAATCAGGTGATCGGAATGACATTCGGGACATTCGGTCTCTTCATCTACGTCAGGATTGTCCTTAACCATGATGTATCCACCCGGAAGGCTTATATACCGTAAAACCGACCATTACCGCTTAGTATTTAAAACTATCTGTTGGCTGGGCTTTGCACGTAAAGTCTGAGTTTAAGTGCAGAGTCAAGGGGTTTAGGTGCAGAAGTCTATGACAAAAACTTTCATCCTAAATGCTATTGAAGGTGAATCTGTTGAAACCGGAAAGATTAACTATATGGCAGTGGCTCAGGGAAGCTATGGTCGAATTATTAGAATTTGTCCAAATGCGACGTGGAGCAGCGATTGCTAAAAGGTATCGAGAGAGAATCGATGACGGTAAAGTTGTTAGTTCAGTGGTCGTAGCTCAAGTATTTAATCGACATTTGGGTATCGGAAGTAAGTTATTTTCTGATGAATGTTTCTTTAAGGACACGAGTAAATACACACCAACCAATCAAGTAGACATTAAAACTCTACCTAGAATCGCTGATCAATTTCTTGAGATGGAAATGATTTTTCGAGGTGGCGTGGACTTGTATCGTTATGCTGGAGAAAGTAAAGTCAGAAAAGTGATGACTGGTGGATTGATTTTTTTCTTGGCTTTTCTTTTCATCTTATCGTTTTATCTAATTGATACGCAAACAGCCTCTCCTATCATAGTCGCATTCATAACACTAATAGGACCAATAGTATCATATCTATATGGTCTTGGCCCGAAATCAGCATCATACTAACATCTTTATCTAATCCTAATTGTTTTAATCGTCCTTGTTCAATCCCAACCACTCAGGACTAACCCCATGCTCGTACATCTCGTGGATAACTACCGATATGTTGTACGCTATTACCTTACACAGCATCTCGTTCACCATAGCCGTATCATTCTTTGATTTCAGTTTCTCCCCGAACTTGGCCTTGACCGCCATCATCACGGTTTCAGAGTTGCTACGCTTGTGATAGTGCTTATCGAAATCATCCCTCATAGCCGTGAAGTGGTAATACGCCCTCTTCCATGCACGAGGATGGCGGGCCTGACTGGTCGCATTGGATTGGAACGGAATGTAGGGTTTGGCCCCAAGTGATTCCACTAATGCATAGTTCTTTTTCGACGAATATGCCTTGTCACCTGAAACTTCGTTGATCTTGAAGCCAACATCGGCGGCTACTTTGACGAGTGGGCTGAAATGTGGTGCGTCGTTACTGTAACCGTGAGTCACTGCTACACTCGTTATAATGTGGGTCTTGACACCTACACAGAAATGAGCCTTTATCCATTTGTGCTTTCTCTTTTCAGTTGAACCATGTTTCAATTCATGGTAGTTGCCAAATTGCGTCGTGATGAATCCTGTTGAGTCCACAGCTAGAACTGCGCCGTCCTCGCCATTCTCGACATCAATCAAGGGTTTGGCGGTTTCACGAACAAGTTGGAGCAAGGCATGGGTAATGTCCTTTCGATTGAGGAATCGTGAAACAACATTGTAATGATAATCTTTCTGAAGTTGACCTCTTTCGGTGGCATACCCGAAAAGGGACTGAGAACGACGCATAGAGAGTCGTGAAGCCACTTTACGGATAGCGCAGATAATTCCCTCTTGTACTGAGATACGAGGCCTACCAGTCTTCTGTGGGACTTCTGGCGGCAACACCTTGAGTAGTTCGGTCAGCATTTGGTCGAATAGTCGAATCTCGTTTCGCTGACCCCTGTTGTAGGCAGGCCAGTTTTGCGTATATGTTGGCTTGTGCCTGAATTCCGGCTTCCCATCTGCCTCGTCAAGCCAGAATCGAACAGCGAAAGTGTGTTTACAATCTTCTTCCCGTTTAATCCAATCAGGGCAGTTACACCGCCATGTGCCGTCGTATTCAATTCGGTAATGACCAATACCCGTTTGGGAACGGACCACATAGACACCGTCCTTTACCCACCGAACTGCCTTCTCCATCGACAGGATACCCAAGGCCCGCTCCATTCGAGGAGGCTTTGGTTTGGGAGGATCACGGTGAAAGGTGGCCGTAGTGGAGGAAGGCTTAAGTTCGGGCAGGTATTCGGTTTCGTGTGAGGAACTGGTTGCTAACATGGTATTGGTTCCTTGCGTTTTAGCAGCCCCGTTTGCGGCGGGGCTGCACCATTGGTGTGGGTTGAATTATACCCACGATTAACCCCACGGTAAGCGTATATATAAACTTCTGCTGACAATATTTTTCCCAGGTGTGGGTATAATTATATACCCCGAAAACAATATACAAAGGATGTCTGATAGAACGACCGCAACAACGATAGTGCCCGCCACCCCTGGTAGTGCCTATGGAAGAACTGCCATACCGAAAACCCTGATGGACATGCTGAAGTTGGGATTCGGCGATAAGCTTGAATGGGAAATCGATAAGGATGAACAAGGATGGGTCATCAAGTTGAGACCGAGGAAAACTGAGAAGGATGACTGAAGATATAATCCCAGCCTTGAAACGAAAAATAATCGCAGAGTCGCAGTTTATCGGCAAAGAAGGTGTCTTGAAAGTAGAGTTAAGAATGCTCAGACATTTTTGTCTCATTTATCGCTTGGAGAATGGCTACACAGATATTGGATTGGATTGTATAGCTGAACCATTATATGATTGTGAAGGTGGAAAATATGCCAGTGATATGTTTCACATACAAATAAAAGGGACAAATTACGAAGAAGAGAAGAATAATGATAAAAAGTTGTCAGTGCCTATTGATGTACAAACTGTTGCTGAGTGGTTAGAAAAGAAGCAACCAGTTTTTTTAGTAGTATCAGCTAATAAAATGAAAAAATTGTTTTATTGTTCAGTTGAGGAACATCGTGATTACATCAGAAGTAAGTTACACGGTCAAAACACAATATCTTTTGGTATTAAATTACTAAAAGAAATTCAAAATGATAATGAGATAGCTGAATTTAAATCAGAAGTAAATGACGCTTTTCGACATGTCGAGGATAGGATATTTGCCGAACGACACCATTTAAAATATCTATCAAATGGACCAACACATTACCGAAAACTATCAAGTGACAATATGGGCACCGAATACAATGAAATAATACGAGGGGCAAGTGTTATTGAAACGAGAAGGTTGCTCAGAAAATACGCCGACAAAAAGGACGAAAAGGATTTAAAACTGGCCTTCGACGCAATATCTTGGATTTGGGAAAGAGATACAGAGCATTGGGAAATACCGTATTATTATGGATATGTAGAAATGCACCGAGGCAACTACCAAAACGCAATTAAATTCGGAAAGAAAGGGAGAAAGATTATTGATGATGACCCAGAATCCGATAAACCAGAAAACATTGACGACGCTAATGAATGTCGTGCAAAATGTGATTATTTAATAGGAATATGTGAAGATATTATCAAAGGTAAGGCCGTAACATCAAATTACTCAGACGATCCTTGGGACACACAAAGTACATCAGCACAGAAAGGCGTGAAGAACGTCGAGTATTCGGGAGAGCCTCACCCTGACTTAGTTGAAGAATGATCATAACCTCCCTCAAATCCTACCTGTCAAATTTCCGTCAAATGTGGGATGAGTAGTTTTCAGACTAGACTTTAAGTGCACCCCTCGTCAGTTTAAGGGCAGGATTCGGGTTTAAGGGCAAAGCCTGTCGTTTGGGCTTTGCCCTTAATCCCGTGGGGGCCAATTAAAGGTGCAGGCCCCGACAAATTCAAAATTGAGTTTGTCGTCGATGTGAAAGGATGTGATTTGGTTGAAAATGTTATCAAACTGTTTAAATAGGATTGGGAATTTCTGGATACTCATGAAATTGCGAGTGAAGAAGTCCCGCTTAGAATCTCTCGAAGAATTAGTCGATGAGTTCATTGAGTATAGGTTGAAAGGGCAAATCGAATGGGAAAAGGATAACCCGAATCATGGTGGTTGGAAGCCGAGAAGGAGAGATATTAGAATAGACTTCAATCACGGTTTCATAAAACAAATGAAAATACTCTCAAAGCCAGAAGACCCCGATTACAGTAATGTTATTGGTGAAGATGGCGACGCTGGAGTAATACGAGAAATCAACAAAGGAGAAGAGTTGAACGAAAGGTTCTTGGAAAAAAGTATCGATGTGATGTGTTATCGTATCAAACCAAAAATCACACGATTACTCAGCGAAGTAGAGGCAGAGGAAGATGAACTGAAAGAACGAGATGTAGAGGTAGAGGATAAAGATAGAAAGAAATTTGAATTAATGATTGGTGTTGCAGGTTGCCTTCTAATTCTACTATCCTTATACTTCATTCATTTGTATTATGATATCGTCCTAAATGATAGTAATGCGGATTGGGCCTTCATTGCTGAAGGAACAATCGCATTCATTGTTGGGTTTTCGATGTCATTGCATTTTGGTGTTATGTTCTTGTTTTATGGGTTTTCAGGCGGGAAATCTGCAAAAATATACATGTACCAATACCCTCTCGGAAAACTGATATCAAAGATATATGAACGAAGTCTTTAATCGAACTCAGCCCTAACCCCTCGCCCGTACATTTTCTTGATGAGGACGCAGATCTTGTACGCCAAGACCTTACAAGATGCCGAATAATGTGAAAGGAAGAAGAAAGAATCAGAACTTATATTATTCGTAAACCCTGATAAGTTAGAGTAGATTTTTATATTTTCTTCCATTCAGGAAATAACTCTTTGAAGCCTTTCATTCGTTCTTTATCTTCATCATCCCATAAACGCATTCCAATGCCGATGAAAATTATACCACAAAGATAGCCGACACCTACCATTGCTGTAATGGCTTTGTCCGATGATGTTTCGAAGGCCCACTTTGTAAAACCATATAACAATGCAGTCATCAATGAGAATGTGGAAAAACCTAATGCGATAATGAATTGTGGGAGTCTGCTCATAGGATATGTTTCGACAGATTTTGCTTTGATGTTCGCTTCAATTTCTTCGGTTTGCAATTTAATTCGTCGTTCAATACTCGCCAACCTTTTCGCTGAACTAGCTACAACGTTTGTCGATTCAATGAGATTGGAAGAATGAGTTTCGATAGGGCCAATTAACACGTTTTTCAATTGGTCAACACCATTCTCGATGGTACTAACATGTGCATGCGGAAACTCATCGTCGGTCGGAATATCTCCAAGTTGCTTTTTGTATTTCTCAACCAGATATTCATGTTGTTTCTGAACACCTTCGGCTTCATGGATAATTTTCCCAACACTCGATTTAATTTTAGCGATGGCTGTTCCAATTTTTGACACATGATCCTTTTGTGTCACTTGAAGATCGTCAGCCTCAGAATGTTCTTCAGACATATCGATTACCGACTCCGGTGCAGATTCGTATGATTAATCGACATTAAAGCTTATCGGACTTTAAGTGCACCCCTCGTCGGTTTAAGTGCGGATTTCGGGTTTAAGGGCAAAGCCTGTCGGCTGTTGGCTGTCGGCTGGCTGGTTGGTTGTCGGCTGTCGGTTGCTGGCTGGCTGTCGGCTGTTGGCGGAAGGTCGCCGTAGATGGC
>CAYSUX010000077.1:0-11344 GCA_964434315.1 uncultured archaeon | reverse complement strand
CCCAGGGCCCGCTCCACGTAGCGGATATCCTGACCGGTGGTGCCCCGGGTCAACCATTTGTTGTTCTTGAGGGTCACCAGGGCGAGGGGGATTATCAGGAGTGCCGAAAAGACCCACAAGGGGATGGCGGGGATGATAGCGGCGATGCCAACCTTGAGCGCGTCGGCTTCCCTGAACATGGCAAAGAAGATCTGGTGCAGCAGGGTGATGACGAAGATGGCCAGGACATAACCCAGGGGTTGGATACCGGAGTAGATCGGGTTCACGATAATGTAATAGAAGACCACCAACGGACCCAGGAGGATAAGGAGCAGGCTCAGGTAGAAGAGGAAGGCAGCTCCCAAGGGGCGTTTCCACATATGTTTGACCCCGTTGCAGGCCTCCACCAGGAATCCCCGGCGCCATCGGCCCTGCTGTTTCATGAACTCACCGAGGTTCTCGGGAACAATGGTCATCGACCTTGCCCCGGGTTGATAGACCGTATCCCAACCCTGTTGAAGCATCATGTGGGTAAGGCTCCGGTCGTCGCCGAATGTACGAGGCGAGCCCATGAAGGTCTGGTTGGTCCATCTGTTCAGGACCTTTTCGAGACATTTGGTCCGGTAGGCCGAGAAGGAACCGGTGCAGCAGTTCACGGTCTTGAAGTAGGCCTCGGCCGACCTGAAAAGGCGGTAGCTCAGATAATAGTACTGCTCCTGCATCTTGGTCAGCAGGTTGTGGTCGTGGTTGGCGACACCGGTATGACCACAGACGGCGGCGATGTTGTCATCGCTGAAACCCCGGATGATCTCCATGAGACCGGAGGGGTCGACTAGGACATCTGAATCCATCAGGATCGTTATCTCGCCGTTGTTCTGCTTGAGCGCGGCCTCGATGGCCTTGCGTTTTCCCAGGTTCTCGGGAAGGTTGATTATCTTCCAGCCAAAATCGCGACCGGCCTTTGCCAGCCATTTAGCCGAATCATCTGTGCTGCCATCATTGACCAGGGTGACCTCGAGCTTGTCACGCGGGTATTTTGCATGATGCAGGGAGCGAGCGGTGCGGTAGACCTGACGGGATTCGTTCTTGCAGGCCACCACGATATGGAGCTTTGGTATCCACACTCCGTAAGGTAGCAGATTCGGCCGGTAGAGCTTGAAGAAGACATAGCGGCCCACGATCAGGGAGGCCACGGCCACACTGTATGCGATGAAGACCCAGTGAAGGTTGAGTATCTTGGTCATCCGGATATACAGAAGTAGCATTACGGTTGCCACAAGGCACATCCAGAAAACTGCCTCGTAGGAGTTCTTGCGATGGAGAGCTCTCTCCCTCACCAGGTTCTGTGAAATCTGCTTGCTTATGTTTACGACCTGCCCGACCATAGTGCACGCCATAGTTGCCGTTAAGCGTTTACAATATTGAGAATCATCTAGTATAAATAGATATTATATTTATTTTCATTCTTGGAAATTACCCGCAGGGTAACAATCGATGAAATCGGGTCAAATCATCATAAAAAAAGACAATAATCTACTACAACAGGAAACCACCGGACCAACCGTTCGATACGAGGACGGGGAGGGATGGGTCGAACAGGAGGTCGTCAGGAATGGTTATGATATGTGTTTTTCAATAATTCCATTTGGAACTGCAGGTGAACTGAACTGCAGGTGAACTGTGTCCATCTATTACCACATGACCCAAAGCCACCCAAGGTTCAGAACTGATCATGAAAGTCCTTGAACATCCGTTATGTTCCATGTCGAGAACGGTGATGGCAGGTTCATATGCCAGTGTGTATTGAGGGAACAGGATGAATGACGCAGATGACATCACATCCCGGGTCGCGGCTCCCGGAGCGCCGGGCCTGGATGAGAACTTCCAACCCGCCTACATGGCCCTGTCCGGTTCAGAACTATCCATGCGACACGCCCGGGCGGTGGAGGTGTCCAGGGCTTGTTGTCTGTGTGCCTGGGAGTGCGGGGTCGACCGGACGACCGCTGAAAGGGGAGTCTGCCGGAGCGGTTCCCGGGCAGTGGTCAGCTCGGCCTTCCTCCACTTCGGCGAGGAGCGGCCCCTTTCCGGGACCGGCGGTTCGGGCACTATCTTCTTTGGTCATTGCAATCTTTGTTGTCGATTCTGTCAGAACCATGACATCAGCCAGCCCCCGGCCGGTGAGACCCCCGGTCGCGGCGTCTCCGGGGAGGAACTGGCCGGCATCATGATCGGTCTGCAAAGAAGCGGCGCCCACAACATCAATCTGGTCAGCCCCTCCCATGTCATCGTCCCGATCCTGGAAGCCTTGGTCATGGCCGTTCCACAAGGTCTACGATTGCCGCTGGTCTACAACAGCGGTGGTTACGACAGCCCGGTCGCCCTGGAGCTGCTCGATGGCATCGTGGACATCTACATGCCCGACATGAAGTTCGACGATCCCGGGGTGGCTCGGGAGTTATCGGGCCCTTCGGATTATCCGGCCAGGAACCGGGCCGCTGTGACCGAGATGAACCGGCAGGTGGGCGACCTGCAAACCGATGTCTCGGGTCTGGCCACGCAGGGTCTGCTGGTCCGACATCTGGTGCTCCCCGGAGGCCTGGCAGGCACAGGCGGGATTTTGCGATTCCTGGCCGACCTGAGTCAGCATGCCTACCTCAATCTCCTGGACCAGTACCGGCCTTGCCATCGGGCTTTTGACCGCCCCCCGCTGGACCGGCCGTTGAAACGGTCCGAATGGTCCGAAGCCATCACCCTGGCCAAGGAGTTGGGCCTGACCCGGTTGGATGGTGTGTGAGTGCGACATCCGACATCCAGAGCTTTTTTGGTGCCACCTGGACCGAACCGATCCGACTGAACGATGATAGTACCGGCCACGATCAGTTCTTTCCCTGGGTCACCGTCAGTCCCAGAGGCGAGGTGGGGGTTCTCTTCTATGATCGACGGGATGATCCCGGGAATACCCTTCTGGACATCTATCTGGCCTATTCACCGGACGGGGAGAACTGGCTCCCGAACCAACGGATCTCCACTGAGAGCTTTAATGGCAGCTACGGATATCATCAGTCGGGGGGGGTGTTCATCGGAGACTACATCGGCCTGGTGATGACCGACAGCCATGCCTACGGGGTCTGGTGCGACACCCGCAATTTGAGGGCCGACATGTATGCCGGGATCATCGAGCTGGATGAGCTTCGACCCAAGGGATTCGAAGACCTGGCCGGCTAGGGTTCTCTCAGAGCCGAAAGCCTGCGCCGGGTGTCCTCGACCCGCTCCCAATGTGTGCCCTTCCAGTAGATCTGTTGGCAGCCGCCACAGCGCCAGAACCGGCGCTGGCTGGCGCGGACGCCCTCGGGCAGGGCGGACCAGACCTTCTCGTCGAGGATTTGATGCCCGTCTGCCGGTCTACGTTTCGCATCCAGGCGCCGCTGCTCCGGCGGCGGTGTGGGCGAGGCTGACTGAAAACTACAAGTAGTCACTTGATTCGGAGAACGGAAAAGCTCCAAAATCCCGTTGCAGAGGGTACAGCGGGGAGAGCCGGTTCCAATGACCCTGTAAAAAGGTGGGCCCAGGCTCTCGGCCAGCTCGACAAGCTGGGTCTGCACATTGTCCGAATCCACCGGAAAAACCGCCGGGTGGGAGCCCAGTTTTTTGTCCCGGGTCAAGAGGGTACGACCCTGGCTGACGGCTTGAGCCAACAAAGCCTCATCGGGTTGAGGGAGGTCATGACCCCCGGGATAGAGTGTGTCGAAACCCAGCATGCGCAGCCACCGCGCCAGGCGGCCCAGCATCGCGTCGGCCAGAAAGCGGGGAGGGCTCAGGGGTTCACGACCATCGTATCTCGGCAAGCCCGCTTCCCAGGGTGACCTGGTAAAAGCGCTTTGGCCCGGACAGTGCTATAAATAAGACCTGCCACTGACCCGATAGCTTTGAATTTCGGAGAACAGCCATGACCTCGACCGAACCTTCTCCAGAGGAGCGCCTGGCCACTGCCCTGAACAACGTTATCGACACCCTGGACCCGAGAACCCGGAAGGAAAGGATGAGACAACTGTCTGAAGCCTTCATGGCACCCCTGACCCGAGCCGAGAAGAAGGCGGCCAAGAACAAGGCCATGCAGGAGATAATGGCCGGGATGCTGGCCGAGGCAGCCGGGACGACGGACCAGGCGGCGGGGGCTATCGATGATCTGATGGGCGGTATTCAGGGTCTGATGGGCTCGATACTCGGAGCTGCGCCAACCTCGACAGATGACAGGGTTGATGATAGTGTTCAGACGGATGATGAGGATGATAAGGACGCTGAGGACGATAGGGACTCTGAGGATATTGAGGTTACCGAGGGTGCTGATGAAGGTGAGCTGGATCTGAGCGCCATGGTGGAGGCCCTGGTAGGTAATGTGGATGGTTTGAACGAGCAGCTCTCTTCCCTCATGGGTCCCATGATGGCCATCGCGCTAAAGGAGATGGATAGAGATCGGGCAAGGAAAGTGGCGAGAGAGTGGGCAGGCCAGTTGGAATCCATCCTTGGCAGGCCGGAAAGTGATGGCTGGAACCGGCTTATCGAGGATCTGATATCGGGACTGGGAATAAAAGCTCGTTGACCCTGCAAAATCGAGAACGATATCCATATCGCTCTCTTCTGGACCTTTTGATCCCCTTATCGATTCCTTATCGATACTCTATGGATCCCCTCCTGATATTCTCCGGATATCCTTCTGTTCATCATCGGGTCCCCTTCGTTCTTCCTTGGGTTCCCTACAGTTCCTCTGCTCGTTTCCTTTGGTTTTCCTTTGAACACTCAATATTGACATACCAGCAGAAACGACAAATAGGAGCCGATGACTGGTGGTGTTCAATGACCCCGTTACCGACCAGTCGCAGGGATGTCCGGGAGCGGTCCCGGGATGATATCGATGGTACCGCCGAGCCATCGCCTCCCGACAGTGAGCAGGAACGGATACGAGCGGCCCGCTCTCAATGGGAACAGGGCTGTCTCGAACCCATCCTCAAAAGATTCCCCGAACGGGCGGACCGTTTCATGACAACCTCCTCCCAGGAGGTGGGTCGGCTCTACACCCCCGAGGATGTGGCGGGCATCGACTTCGAGCGGGATATCGGTTGGCCTGGCATCTATCCCTACACACGAGGAGTTCACCCCACGATGCACAGGGGTCGTTTGTGGACCATGCGGATGTTCGCCGGCTTTGGCACCGCCAAGGAGACCAATCAGCGCTTCAAGTATCTGCTTGAGCATGGTCAGACCGGTCTTTCCACCGCATTTGATATGTGCACCCTGTACGGTTACGATTCCGACCATCCGATGGTGGAAGGTGAGTTCGGCAAGTGCGGCGTGGCAGTCTCGTCGCTGATGGATATGGAGGAACTGTTCGACGGCATCCCTCTCGACAGGGTCACCACTTCCATGACCATCAACTCACCGGCGGCCATTACCTGGGCCATGTATATCGCCAACGGCGAGAAGCAGGGCGTGCCCCGGGCCGCCATGGGCGGCACCCTCCAGAACGACATCCTGAAGGAGTATATCGCCCAGAAGGAGTATCTCTTCCCACCCGAGCCATCGATGCGCCTGGTCGTCGATACCATCGAATTCGGCACCAAGGAGATGCCAAAATGGAACACCATATCCATCTCGGGCTACCATATCCGGGAGGCGGGTTCCACGGCGGTGCAGGAGCTGGCCTTCACCCTGGCCGATGGTTTCGAGTATGTTCGCTGGGCCATTGACCGGGGCCTCGATGTGGATGATTTCGCCCCTCGCCTGAGCTTCTTCTTCAACGCCCACAACGACTTCTTCGAGGAGATCGCCAAGTATCGCGCCGCCCGACGCATCTGGGCCCGGGAGATGAAGGAGACCTTCGGGGCCAAGAACCCCCGCTCCTGGATGATGCGCTTCCACACCCAGACCGCCGGCTGTTCTTTGACCGCCCAGCAGCCAGAGGTGAACATCGTGCGCGTGGCCATCCAGGCCCTGGCGGGGGTCATGGGCGGCACCCAGTCACTGCACACCGACTCCATGGACGAGGCCCTGGCCCTGCCCTCGGCCAAGGCGGCCCAGATCGCCTTGCGGACCCAGCAGATAATCGCCCATGAATCTGGGGTGGCCAACACCATCGACCCCCTCGGCGGTTCCTACTACGTGGAATGGCTGACCAGCGAGATGGAGGACCAGGCGTACAGGTACTTCGACGCCATCGCCGACCGGGGCGGGGTCATCCCGGCCCTCCACGCCGGCTACTTCCAGAAGGAGATCGCCGCGGCGGCCTACCGGTATCAGAAGGAGACCGACAAACACGAGCGGACCATCGTGGGCATCAACGACTATGTCATGGACGAGCCCATCGAGATCCCCCTCCTGGAGATGGACCCCGAGGGCTTCCAGCGTCAGTGTGACCGGCTGGCCAGGATGCGCCGGGACCGGAACCCCTCCAGGTACGAGAGAGCCCTGAAGACCCTGCGCAAGGAAGCCGAGAAACCCGACAAGGAGACCAATCTGATGTACCCCATCCTGGAGGCCGTCAAGGCCTATGCCACCCTGGGGGAGATATGCGATGTCTTCAGGGAGGTCTTCGGGGAGTACCGCGAGGACACGGCGTTTTGAACTGCAGACCGCAGACCAAAGAATTATATGACCTGCGGAGTGGTCCCGACCTTGATGGAGCCCTATGCCCACTCCCCGAACCTTCGGGAGCTCATGACCCACCTTGGAAGCTACGGACCGGCGATGGTGGCCTACTCCGGTGGCGTCGATTCGGCAATGCTGTCGGTAGCGGCGGCCAGGACCCATGGCCTCCTTGGCCTGAGCAAAAAGGATTGGCCCTCGCCCCTACCGATGCTGGCGGTGGTGGTCAATGCCGAGTCCCTGGCCGAGTCGGAGTTGCAAGACGCGGTCGAGCTGGCCGAGCGACTTGGGTTCCCGTACAAGGTGGTGGAGCACAGCGAGCTGGCAGTTCCCGACTACCTGGCCAACCGCCCCGATCGCTGCTATCATTGCCGGTCGGCCATGGCTGCCCGCCTGAAGGAGATGGCCGAGGCCGAGGGCTTTACGGTCATTGTCGATGGGCTCAACGCCGACGACGCCGGCGACTACCGCCCGGGTGTGGCCGCTTTCGACGAGGCCGACATCCGCCATCCCCTGATGGAGCTGGGCATCACCAAGACCCAGGTGCGAGAGCTGGCCCGGGAACTGGACCTGGGCCATATCGCCGAGAAGCCGGCCAATGCCTGTCTGGCCTCCCGGGTCCCCCACGGCACCCCCATCACCAAAGACCTCTTGCATATGATCGAGACCGCCGAGGCGACCATGGCCGGCCTGGGTTTCATCGGCCACCGGGTACGGTATCATGCCCGGCCCGGACCCGAAAGCGAGGCTTTGGCGGCTGTGGAGGCTGCGGAAGCTACGGAGATTGTCGAGGCAGTCGAGGGAACCGAGCTAACCGAGGCAGCCGAGAGCGGTGGCGGCAAGGCCGGGGCGGGCATGACCGACAGCCCGGCCCTGGCTCGCATCGAGGTACGACGGCCCGAGGATTTCGCGCGGCTGGCCCGGCCCGAGGTGCGGCAGCGGGTGGTGGCGGCGCTCAAGAAGGCGGGCTTCCGTTGGGTGGCCCTGGACCTCCAGGGGTACGAGATGGGCAGCATGAACATCGTCGAGGATTAACTGACCATAAACTTTTTTTCTGTTATTATTTCGTCGAGATGAAAAGCGGTCAAGCCCATAGTCCGGCTTTTACCTATCAATGGACGATCTTCACTTATAATTTCGAGTCCATCATTTTGTGCGGCTACCAAAAGTGAGGTGTCTGTAAAGCCGAATTTATGATTTTCTTCCAGAGCCAGTAACTCATTTTTTGGAACATATATCTCGGTGAATTTCCTTAGAATTTCCAAATTATCCATGATCAATTCAAGATAATTTTCTTTTGTTGATGGCCCTGCTAGATTAGACATTTCCACCAGAACACCTGGTGTCACATACAGCGCTCTCCGAATAATGAATTGATAAAAATATCGAAATCAGCCGAGCTTCTTTTGGTAACTCGCTTGAAAGATTGGATAAATTCTTTACTATAATGTCCGGTCAGAAGGAATAGTAATGGGCCAGTGTCAAGTAAGAGCCCTTTTCGGGACTTACGCCTAGATTTCCTTGACATACACTATATCTCCGGTTTCGTCATCCACGTTTATTTGATAGACGAGAGGTTCCTCTTCAAAGAGATTTTGAATCTGGCAATTGACTATCCATCTTTTCTCATCTTCGTCAAAATGGACATTTTGTACATCGAATAGGAATTTGACTTTCTTGATTTCATCAAAGTACTCCCTTATGATAGTAGTTGCTTTTCGTGCATCTAGTTCAGGCATCTTAATCGCCAATCGGGTAGATTATAAATTCTATTTAACCTTTATTGATATTCCCTCCCCTCCATCCCTTCTTGAATGCCCCAACTCCTTTAACCCCTTCGTCTCCTCCTCTTTTGAATTCCATGACCGTGACCGCAGTGATCGGGGCCCAGTGGGGCGACGAGGGCAAAGGCAAGATAACCGACTATATGGCCGAGCAGGCCGATTACGTGGTCCGCTTCCAGGGCGGCAACAACGCCGGCCACACCATCAAGGTAGCCGGTGCCACCTACAAGCTTCACCTGCTGCCCTCGGGCATCGTGCGTCCCGACAAGGTGGCAGTCATCGGCAACGGCCTGGTCGTGGACCCCAGGGTCCTGTTGGCGGAGCTCGAGCAGCTCAAAGAGGTGACGGGTGGCCGGCACGGCGAGCTGAAGCTGTCAGACCGGGCTCATGTCATCATGCCTTACCATCTTCTGCTCGACCGGGCCGAGGAGGCCTTCAAGGGTCGTGATGCCGCGGCGGGCACGACCCGCAAGGGCATCGGTCCCTGCTATTCGGACAGGACCGCCCGCTTCGGCATCCGGGGCTGTGACCTGCTGGAGCCCGAGGCACTGCGCCCCCGGCTCGAGCTGGCCCTGCGACGGGCCGAGGCCTCGTTGGCGGCGCTGGGGTCGGGTGAGCTGATCAAGGAGCTTTCGTTCGAGGATATCCATTTGGAATACCTGGCTCTCGGGCAGAAATTGAAGCCCCATGTTGTGGATGTATCGGTCCTGTTGCACCGGGCCCTTGGCCAGGGTCGAAGGATATTGCTTGAAGGGGCCCAGGGCGTTCATCTCGATATCGAGCATGGCACCTATCCCTACTGCACCTCCTCGAGCATCGTATCCGGCAACGCCGCTTGCGGTTCCGGCCTGCCGCCCACGGCCATCTCCAGGATAATGGGTGTTGTGAAGGCCTACACCACCAGAGTGGGAACCGGCCCATTTCCCACCGAACTGGATGATGACATCGGGAGATACCTGGGTGAGAAGGGAGGCGAGTTCGGTACCACCACCGGCCGGTCCAGGCGTTGCGGCTGGCTCGACCTGGTCCTTTTGCGACACTCCCAGCGGCTCTGCGGCTTCACCGGACTGGCGGTCACGAAGCTGGATGTGCTGGGCGGGCTGGATGAATTGAAGGTGGCCGCCGATTACCGGGGTCCCGATGGTGAGACCGTCCATGACCTCCCTGCCTCCATGGCCTACCTGGAGCGATGCGAGCCCCTTTACGAGACCCTTCCTTGCTGGCCCGACCTGGATGATAGGGAGTGGGCCGAGGCAGTCGAGCAGGGATGGGATGGGCTGCCCGCAACCTGCCTGGGCTATCTGGAATATCTGGAGCAAAAGCTGGGAGTCCCGGTGGAGCTGGCTTCGGTGGGTCCGGGCCGTTCAGCTACTGTTGTTCGAGCTGTTTAGCCGTGACCTTCATGACCGTCTCGCCAACGACCTGCAGGGTCTGACCGGCGTTACGGGCCGCTTTTCCGGTTGCCTTGAGGGCTTCGCCCCCGGCCACGACGACCGAACCTGCCGATTCGATGATGCCCGAGGCCGAGCCGACGACGGAACCGGCTGAGCCCACAGCGCCACCCAGGATCTGGCTGAACCGGGCGGTGATGGCCGCGGCCTTACCGGCAGCGGTACGGCTGACATTCTCGGCCATCTTGGCCGCGGCGCCAGCGGCTCCCGCGATATCCTCGGCGGCCTTGGTCACGCCGACCGAATCTATAACTGAGGGGTCCTTTTTGGCCATAAATATACCTGTTAACAAAGACATCGGACTACTATTAAAAGCTTATCTGCCAATTTTCATTAAATGTAGTTACAATAAATTACATTCAATTAAGTTTAATTAGGAGTGGCCATTACCGGTGATCAATGAAACATCTCAATGCCCGCATCCCTCCTGAAGAAGAGAAGCTTTTCGATGAGATCTCGGCCTTCAGCCGTGAGCAGGGTTACAATCTCTCCCAGATCGTGCGTTTGCTGCTGAAGCACTGGTACAGCAACCTGCAAAAGAAGTAGTACCGCTGACAGGCGCTAGCTTATCAGCAGGTTGGAGCTTTCCGGCTCCAGTGTCCAGATCGAGACTATTTGCGGTAATCGTAGAATCCGCGGCCGCTCTTGCGCCCCAGCCGTCCCGAGGCCACCATCTTGATCAGCAGGGGGCAGGGGCGGTACTTGGAATCGCCGAGTCCCTCGTGCAGTACCCGCATGATGGCCAGGCAGGTGTCCAGACCGATGAGGTCTGCCAGGGCCAGGGGCCCCATCGGGTGGTTCATGCCCAGCTTCATGACCGTATCCACGGCTTCCGGTTCAGCCACGCCTTCCATGACCGTGTAGATGGCTTCGTTGATCATGGGTAACAGGACCCGGTTGGCGACGAAACCGGGATAATCGTTCACACTGACCGAGGTCTTGCCCAGCCTGGTGGAGAGAGCCTCGGTGATAGCGAAGATCTCGTCGCTGGTCTCCAGCCCCCGGATTATCTCCACCAGCTTCATGATCGGCACCGGGTTCATGAAGTGCATACCGATGAAACGTTCCGGCCGCTTGGTGGCCGCGCCCAGAAGGGTGATGGATATGGATGAGGTGTTGGAGGCGAAGATGGTCTCGGGCGGGCAGAGTTCTTCCAGTTTGCCAAAGAGCTCGCATTTGATGGATTCATCCTCGATGATTGCCTCGACGACCATATCGGCCTTGGCGATGGGCTCCAACGGCACGGAAGGGGTGATCCGGGACTTGACCTCGTCGGATGTTTCCCGGGTCCATTTTCCCTTGTTCACTCCCCATGCCAGGTTCTTGTCGATCACGGCCATGCCCCGGTCCACGAATTCCTGAGCGATATCGTTCAGGATCACGTTGAGACCGGCCTGGGCCGCTACCTGCGCGATACCGGCTCCCATCTGGCCGGCACCGATCACAGCCAGAGTATTGATCTGCTCGGCAGTCATGATATCGACAGTCGAC
>CAYSUX010000076.1:0-11394 GCA_964434315.1 uncultured archaeon | reverse complement strand
GTGGATTCTGGTCATGACGGATCTCGGTTGTGGTTTGGTAGTGGTTATGATCTTGGTCATGATTTCTGTTTTCTTGAGCTAGAACATGGAGGGCATGGACAGGGCCGGATGGTTCATCCTGGTGATGTGGGCCAGTACCTCCTCCTCGGTGGTGGCCACGGTCTCATCAGCTATCATGTCGATGAAGTTCTCGATACCCTGTTCAGCCGCCAGCTTATTGATGATATTGCCCAGTTGGTCCTTCAATGACCTGTGCATCCAGACCAGCCGTCGGATGCCGCCATCGGCGCTGATGAACTTCCGGCTGTGGATGTAAAGCTTGGAATGACCGATGAAGCCCGGGGATTGCAGGCCGCCGCCGACCGTTCCAGCCAGGGTGGAGAACTTCATGCCCACCGGGGTCATCTCCGGGTATTCGCGGTGGACGGTCATGATGCCGTTGCACATGGGCAGGATGCACGAGATGCACTCGAAACATCCGCAAGAGGTCATGGGATATTCCATCATAGAGTAGGCGTTGAAGAGCTCGATGCTCTTGTGGGTGTTGTTGTAGGCGTATTCGTTGACACCGGACCATTGACCCTTCCCGGCGTCGATGACCCGACCCTTGGGCACGGGCTGGTTCCCGCCGGTGGGTTTGATCTCGTAGGCGGCCTTGCCGTCCAGCCAGTTGTAGGCCCCGCAGAGTCCGGAGCGCTCGGGGGTGATGACGCAGACATGGTTGGGAGCGAAGGACTGGCAGAGCAGGCAGGAGTAGAAGGTGTCCACCGACTCGTCGGTCAGTCCGGCCATGCGCTTATCGCGTTCACGATAGGCAGCCCGGGCGGTTTCGATGTGCCTGGCTATCTCTTGGGCCTCGGTCATGATGGTTATCTGGGCCTTGTCCACGATGGTGCCGAACTCCTGATGGTAGACGGCGTGGATGATGGAGCCGATGTGTTGGAACTTGAAGCCGGCCTCTTTGGCCTCCTTTGAGATACGCATCCAGTTGATGTCGCGCTGACCGTTGTGGAAGACCCCGTGGGCGCCGTTCATGAACTCGTGCATCTGACGCTCCAGCACCGGTTCGAAGTCGGGCTGCATCTTGCGCCCGGCAACCTCGATGAGTAAGGCGAAGGGGGTACTGGAGCCTGCCTCCATCTCGTTGATATCGGGACCGATGAGTGTTATCTTGCCGTCTTCCACCTGGTCCATCTCACGGGTCGTGGTCAGCTCGAAACCGGGCTGCTTGGGTCCCGACAGCTCGACATACATATCGGCCTTGCGCACCCGCTCTCCATGGAAGGCGGGTCCGAATGGCACCGGGATGGGCACCTCGGTTATGTTGACCTTCAGGCCCCGGACCTCAATGGCCTTGGAGACGATACGATCATGGTCCACCGGGGAGACCACATGCTCGTAGGTGCATATGCCGGTGGGCAATATCCGGCCGATATCGGTGTCGGCGATGGTGGGGAAGCCGAAGTTGATGGCTCCGGCGGCCTGGGCATGCTTCTCGTCATCGACCGGGCCGAAGGCGAGCACGAAAGCGAAGATGCGGTTCTTGTTGTATTGCAAGATCCGCTGAAAATCTCCAGGCCTGGCCCCGCCAAAGGACAGAGCTGCCCGGGTGGCGAAACCCAGGGCATGAACGGTGGCGGTCACATCGTTGCCAAAGGGGACCAGACGGGTATCCCAGCCCAGTTGGACCCCCTCTTCCTGTAGTTGCTGGGCCATGGAGTTGCCATCGGTGTCGGCTGACATGAAGACATAGATGTTCTTCTCCTGCAACTCCCGGGCGATCCTGACCGCCATCTCGTTGGTGGGACAGTGGCCGACGACGGCGGCAAAGCCCGGGGCCGTGCCGTCCACGAACTCAATGCCCCGCTCGCGCAGGATAAGGTCGGAGGCGGCACCCAGCCACAACCGGTCGGGTAGGGGATTTGGTTGGGTCAGGTAGGGTATCGGATCCCGGGTGTACTTGACGGCCTCGATGATCTCATCGGCAAAGAGGGTGGCCATGCCGGCGTCGAGGGTGTGACCCAGGTAGGGTACGAAGAGCCCCTCGTCGGGTATCGGGGGAAGGAGTTCTCGGGCCTGCTTGAGTAGCTGCTGTAGGCCACCCAGGGTGTCGATCTTCAATCCCAGGATGCCGTGGGAGATGGGTAGATAGTAACCGGTATTGGGGAACTCGACCTTTGTTTCAGGACCCACCTCGGCGAGTCTCGCGGTCAGGGTCTTTTCGGCCCTTGCGACCAGGCAGTGGGCGCCCCGGATGGCTCTGGTGGCTATCAGCTTGGACATCGGTCGCCTCCTTGGCCTTGGTGGTCGCTTGGTGGTGTATTTGGAATATCACCACAGAGAGAAATGAGTACACAGAGAACGCACAGAGTATTATCTCTGTGAACACTCTGTGCTCTCTGTGTCTCTGTGGTTATTGTATTGGTGGTAAACGTCAACATCAGGCCCCCAGTTCCCGGCGCATCTCCATGTCATAGAGCACACGCTCCCGGGCCTTGTCGATGCCCAGCTTCTCTCGCTTTAGCTGTATGTGCTCGATGATCAAGGCTGCCATCTTCTTCGGGTCGGGCTCCACGGCCCATCTGCCACCGTAGAGCTTCTCGAACTCCTCGAACAGGTGCTCTGTGAACCTCTCACTACCCATGATGGGCATGCCTACACCGAAGACTGTGAAGACTCCCGAGGCCACAAAGTAATGTCCGATGGCTATGGCCTTCTCGCTCATCCATTCGGGGGCGGCTCCGGCCACGGGCAGGTCACTGATATCGTCACCCAGGCCGCCGACACTGACCATCTCGGATAAGGCGATGAGCAGGCGGCTGTTGTCCACACAAGAACCGGAGTGCAGCACCGGGGGGATGCCCACGGCCTGACAGACCTCGGTGAGCCCGGGTCCGGCATACCGGATGGCGTCGGGAGCCAACAGCCCGGCCTTGGCACAGCCGATGGCGGCACAGCCGGTCTGGACCACCAGGATGTCGTTGGCGATGAGCTCCTTTGTCAGCTCGACATGGTCTGTGTCTGGGGTGACCTTGGGATTGTTGCATCCCACAACGGCGGCGATGCCCTTGATGCGGCCGTTGATGATGTTCTCGTTCAGCGGGGTGTAGGATCCCCGAAAAGAACCTCCCAGCATGTAAGTGATGGCCTCGTGACTGAAGCCGGCGACAAGGTCCATCTTCTGGTCGGGTATGTTGACCTCGCCCCGGTTGGGATAGTTCTCAATGGCCAGTCGGACGATCTCCCTGGCCGTGTCCAGAGCTTCGCTTTCCTTGAATGGGATGTGTTCGACGCCCTCCATCCTGGCCTTGGGGGAGGTGGTGATAAGCTGGGTATGATAGCAACCACAGAGCTTGCCCAAAGAGGCCATGATGCACTGCACATCCACTATCATGGCGTCCACGGCCCCGGTGGCGACCGCCAATTCCTGCTGCATGAAGTTGCCGGCGATGGGGATTCCATGGCGCAACAGGAGCTCGTTGGCGGTACAGCAGATGCCGGTGATGTTGATGTCTTCGGCTCCCCTGGCACGGGCCAGGGCAAGCAGTTCCTCTTCCCGGGCCGCGAGAACGATCATCTCCGATAGGGCGGGTTCGTGACCGTGGATGACGATGTTGACCTCGGTTTTGGATAATACTCCAAGGTTCACCTGGCCCCTTACTGGCATGGGGGTGCCAAAGAGGATGTCCTGAAGCTCGGTGGCCAGCATGGACCCGCCCCAGCCGTCGGCCAGGGCCGTGCGTGTGGCCTGTAGCATGATGTTGCGATGGTCCTGATCGACGCCCATGGTGGTACGATGCATTGTCTCGACCACCTCGCGATCGATGCCTCTGGGAGTGACGCCCAGTCGTTGCCATAGCTCCTGGCGGGGTCCGGGAGCGCGTTTGACAAATCGCAAGCTCGACTCCTCTTGCTTGCCAAACTCAGCCAAGGCCGAGTTGGCCACCTCTTTGGCGATGGAATTGGTATCGCGACCCTCTGTGGCCACTCCCAGTTGTTCGGCGACACTGAGCAGCTTGGGTACATCCTTGATGGAATATCCTGACCCTGGGGAATCGATAGCGGTAAGCAGGGTATGGGCCACGGCCCGGCCATGATCGGAATGGGCGGCCGCTCCCGCTGCCACCATACGGGAAAAGTTGCGGGCGATGATGACCTCTGCTGTGGCGCCGCAGACGCCGACCCTGGCCTTGCCCCTCGCCTTGGCTGTGCGCAGCGCAGTCTTAGGGCGCAAAGCGCCTGCCGTAGCTTTGTCCGCAGGCAGGAGCCGGCAGGGCCCCATATAGCAGATACGACAGCAGAGTCCGGAGTCGCCGAAGGTGCAGAGCGGTTGCATGGCGGAGAGGCGGTCTTGGGCTGTGGAGGTGGAGGGCATTGCTGCCCCATCAGGACTATCGGGTTTATCTGGTTTGTTGATCATGGTTTGTCGGTCATGGTGATCGAGGAGGGTTGTGATCTATCACATAGCCCGGGGACCTATCACAGAATCACAGAGGACGGTACAGAGAGGTCAACTGAGATAATATATTGTTTGACCATGACCAAGAAATACGGATAGGGATGAGGCCTCTGCCAACCTCCGGGTGTCTTCGGAATTGGACCTTCAAGAAGCTCCAAGATCACCCGCCCGGACCCACAAGTAAGTGAGGTAAGTGTTGATGCTTCGCCGAAATTGATTGAAACCTCGACGATTGCAGTATCCGGCTTCCGGGTTGTTATTTAAAGGAACCCGGCAGATTTGAATAATATCTAGAAATAGCGGCCCTTCCATGTCAGTGTCCATTGATGAGCATATCGCGTCTCTTGTGGCTCATACGAACCGCGATGAGACCGATACCAAATGGAATCATTGTCCCTATTGCGGCACATGGTATATTCTGGACATGGGTTGTCCGTATTGCAAAGGCGACCCGAATTTCGACCGGGCTTGATGTAGGGCTTTGGTAGCTGTCAATGGCGGCTCGGGTCAGCTCCCGCTCAAGGAACTCAGCGATTCTCTCGGTTTGGCATGGCCGCAAGCAGGCAGGCTGGCCTGAGTTCCTGTACATTTGTTTGACATTTGGAAATGTTCTATTTGGCATGGAATTTTGTGATAGCTAGCGCTGACCATTCAATTCAACTTGCGTTCCCTTTTCAGTTCATGATCCCAAGGAGGACACGATAGATCAGACCTCAACCCTTGCTGTTCACGGTCTTCACCAACGTCTGGCTCATGTTGTCCAGGGCATGGGTCACATCCTGGACATGACTGTCGATGGATTCCAGTGAGGCGGAGACCCGATCGTACTTGACGTCGAGTTCTGAAAAATCAGCATGGGTCTGTTCCAGGTCTGTATGGCTCTGCTCCCTGAAGGTCTCGGTCTCGTGGGTCAATGTCTCCATGTTCTTCGATAGATGGCTGTCCACGGACTTCAGCTCGGACTGTAGTACATCACGGGAGTCATACGTCGCTTGCTTCACCTCATCCAGTTTTCCGGACAGATGGCTGTCCACGGACTTCAGCTCGGACTGTAGTACATCACGGGAGTCATCTATCGCTTCCTTGATCTCATCTGTGGATACCCGAAGCCTTTCCAGGCCCATGTCGAAGCTCCCTTTCAGTTCCTCGACCATATCGCCACGTATGATCTGGAAATACTCAAACTCTCCTGTGACCCGGCTCTCTGAGACAATGGAGAGCTCATCGACCTGGATGTACCTTTCATTGATGTGAAGCTTTGTCAGGAACTCATCCAACACCCGGGGTTCTCCTTCGCAAATGATCCTGACACTCCGGTCCGGCAGATTCTGGACAGTGCCTGTGATATGCAATTCATAGGCTATCTTATCGACGCGGTCACGGTAGCCGACCCTTTGGACCTGGCCGGTCACTTTTAGTTCGAGCCTTTTTAACATGGTTGTTGGACCTCCTTTAACAGATGGTCGGTTGGGTTGGACTGGGTTGCGAGGGTTGCAACTGCATCCATATATTCTTCCAATCGGTCCCGGTTAATAAGGATTGGCCCAGCTTGCCACCTGCTTTTCTACCCAATGCTCACTGCCTTTCCGCTTGCCTGCCCGCTGCCTTTCTGTCTTTCTTTTCTTCTTGGCCTGCCTGCCTTTCTGCCCCCTACCCGACCTTCTGGAGTGCACCCCTTGTGGAGTGAAACTGGTTGGTCATCTTCGGGCTGGAGAGGGAGGAATATTTGGTAAGTGTCAATGGCTGACTTGAAGCTTCGATTCGATGCTTCGCGTTGTCAACGGACTTGGCAGGCTCCACCTTTATCCTCTGCCAATGCTTCGCGTTGACACGGACTTGGAGCTGTGGCGGGCTCCACCTCCATCCCCCGCCCACGCCAACGCTCTGCGTTGGCTCCCACCCGAACCAATGGTTGGTAGTGGAGTTGAGCTAGTTATGGAGTATGGCGATCTGGAATTACTGATGACCCGCTGTGATCAAGGCAAAGCTATAGCTGACCCAATATCTTTCTTCCTGTTCGTTCACAGCCCCTCTTTCAGGCAACCCGCCTTTCAGGTGTTTGGGTGGGAGATCATGTGCTACCTCATGATTGAAGTTCCAACAATTTGGCCATCAAGCACTATTCCAGATACCCGGTCTTCTCCCAGGTGAAATCTGTGTCCTGTCTCCCAAAGTGGCCGTAGGCGGCGGTCTTCTGGTAGATGGGACGTAGCAGGTCCAGCTCCCGGATGATGGCCTTGGGTCGCAGGTCGAACTCTTTTTTTATGGTCGAGATTATCTTTTCCTCATCGGTTGTGGCGGTACCATGGGTATTGACGTTGAGTGAAACCGGCTCTGCCACGCCAATGCAATATGCCATTTCTACCTCGCACACATCGGCCAGGCCGGCAGCTACCACATTCTTGGCAACCCAGCGAGCGGCGTATGAACCGGATCGGTCCACTTTTGACGGATCCTTGCCCGAGAAGGCACCGCCTCCATGGCGTCCCATGCCGCCATAGGTATCGACGATTATCTTGCGACCGGTCAGGCCACAATCGGCGTGGGGCCCGCCGATGACAAATGAACCGGTACCGTTAATCTGCAATTTGGGCATGGGGTCCAATAGTTCGGGAGGGAAGACCTCCTTTATCACCAGTTCCAGCAGGTCCTCCTGTATCTTGGCCTGGCTCACCTTCTCCCGGTGTTGCTGGGCCAGGACGATGGTATCGACGCCTGTGGGGTTTCGATTGTCATCATAGATAATGGTCACCTGGGACTTGCCATCGGGTCCGAAATAATCCACCAGTCCTTTCTTGCGCACCTGGGTCATTCGCTCGCTCAGGCGGTGGGCATAGTGGATCGGCGCCGGCATCAGGATCTCGGGACCGGTCTCCCTGGTGGCGTAACCGAACATCATGCCCTGGTCACCGGCTCCCTGTTCCCGGTCAGCCTTCTCTGTCACACCCTGTGATATATCCAGGGATTGTTCGTCAATGGATGTGACAACTGAGCAACTCTCCCAGTCAAAACCGACCTTTGGGTCGTTGTAGCCTATCTCCCGGATGGCGGAGCGTACTATGCGAGGGATGTGGGCATAGGCGTTGGTGGTTATCTCACCGGCGACCAGGGTCATGCCGGTGGTCACCAGGGTCTCGCAGGCTACGCGGGAGGTCTTGTCCTTGGCTAGCAGGGCGTCAAGTACGCCGTCGGATATCTTGTCGGCCATCTTGTCGGGATGGCCTTCGGTCACTGATTCGGAGGTGAACATTCGAGTGGGAGGAGGCATGGGGATCACTGTAAACGCTAATATTTGGTATTTGGTTGATATTGAAATGGGATGGGATTATTAGGGTTTGTGGGATTTATGGGGATTTGTTGGGTCCGGGTCTTTCACACTTTGATGTTATGCCGTTGTTGGCAATCATGTAGCAGGGGGTCGGGAGTAAAGGGTTTTCGGTTGATGTCGGCGGTCTTACGATGGTTGGCATTGCTGCTTGGGTGTATGGGTCTGGCCATTGTGAACGGCTGGTCGACGGTGATCGTGCCTCCTCTACCAACTCTCAGAGTTGATATCGGACTTCAAGCTTCGGCCAGCAAAGCTGTCCTCAGCCAGAGGAACATGAAACGTATGCTTCTTCTGGCAAGCTTGAAAGATAATTCCCCCACCCGCCCTTAGCCAACGCTTCGCTTCGCGTTGACACGGACTTCAAACAAGTTTGAAGACCGCCCGGACCAATGGTACGAGATGGTAACTGTCAGGGACGGCTGAAGACCTAATTCAGTGTCCATTCAATTCAACTTGCGTTCCCTTTTCAGTTCATGGTCCTAAAGAAAGAGGACACGATAGATCAGACCTCAACCCTTGCTGTTCACGGTCTTCACCAACTTCTGGCTCAAGTTGTCCAGGGCATGGGTCACATCCTGAACATGACTGTCGATGGATTCCAGTGAGGCGGAGACCCGGTCGTACTTGACGTCGAGTTCTTTCTTTCCTTCTTGGCCTGCCTGCCTTTCTGCTTGCTAAGTAAATGTTGATTTGACAGGTTTGGTGGTCCAGGGGATTGTGGCCTGATCATCGGCCCTGGTGATGTGGGGTTCGATCGTAAGACAGGCTTTTTGAGCCAGTGGAGACAGAAGCTCGCTGTCGTTTCGCCTCCTTCTTGGCCGGGCCGGCTCATGGTCCTATTATTTCTGGCGCCATGCGATGGGTGCAAATAGAAAATTATATATATTTAGTCAATAGTCTAGACTAGAAGATTTATTAATAATGGACCGTTATTCGCTTTTATTATATCAATATATCTATTTTTGAATGATTAAGCCCCTATAATAGTTAACTAACTATATAAAACCTCTATTTTTTAAAACTATTTTGTACCACAAGATTTTTATCAAATATAGATAACGTGGTACTTACAGGGAAATGTCCCTGGGAGACGCCAAAATGACTGGACATGTTAGTTCAATGATATACCCGGGTCCTAACGGACCGCTGATGGATATCTGGTGGATATCCGTTGGATATTCGCCCGACATATGCAGCGCATATACAACGCATATTGAATGCACATACATCCATATGGAAATCACTTGGCGACTCCCGGGGATCGAACCTGTAAGAGAGTGTTATTATGGCTAAAATTCTGAAGATACCCGTCATCGGAGAGATGAAGGGGAAGGTCGGACAGGTCGTGGTACGGCGCAGGGACGGCAAATTCTATGTCGCCACCCCGCCCATCCACGACAAGGCACCGACCGATAAACAGCTTGAACATCAACAGAAGTTCAAACGGGCCATTCGATACGCCCGTAGAGCTACCGAAGAGGACTCCCCTTCCAGGGAGGCCTACGAGGAAGCGGCCACTGCCGCCCATGATGGGAGAACACCCATGAACCTGGCGGTGGCCGACTGGTTCCATCCCCCCGAGATCGATGAGGTGGACTTCGGTGAATACCATGGTATGGCCGGGGACAAGATATTCATCTATCTCAACAACGACGCCAAGGTCAAACGGGTCTGGATGGTGATCAGCGATGGTGACGGTACCGAGCTGGAGCGAGGTGAGGCCACCCGGTCTCGGAATCTGGAATGGTTCTACACCACTACCGAGGATCTCCCAGGTGAGGATGCGACCTTCGTCATCACCATCAGGGACCTGCCCGGCAACACCTCCATATCGACACTGGAGAAGCACATGGAGACCAACACCGCCGAGACCGGCCTGGAGACCGAATCCGTGGTCAACATGGACGAGATGAACCTGGAGACGGAACCGGTGGCCATGACGGAGGAGGAACCGGACACCGACGCCAGTCCTGATGAGGGGCTGGACGACAATGACAACGAGACCGATCTCGAGGAGGAGCTGGCAGCGGAAGCGTGAGGTCCAAGTGATACAGTGATACTAACGAGTCGCAAAAGTCGTTCTTTTTTTCGCCTTTTTTCTTCCGGCTTTTGCGGCTCCCCCTTTTTTCGAGAACAAACAACTGGAAATCGAAACGATATGAACCAAGAACAAGGATTGGATAGAATGAAATTCGAGATCTATATGGATGAGGCCGGCGAGTACCGCTGGCGTCTAAGAGCTAGCAACCACAAGATAATCGCTACCGGCGAGGGCTATGTCTCCAAGAGGGATTGCCTGCACTGCGTCGAGCTGGTCCTGGGCCTTAGTGGGGAAACACTGGTGAAAGACCTGACGGATAGACCGTCTGGACCGGAGTGATGAACATGGCCAAGATATTGGGTAACAAATTCCCGTTCGGTCTGATAACCGGCAAGATCGGGAACATTGTCTTGAAAAACCGAAATGGTAAATATTATGTTTCCAGCCTGCCGCAATCCACGAAGCCATCCACCAAAAAGCAACTGGCCCATCAGGAGCGGTTCAGAAAGGCCGTCGAGTATGGCAAGACGGTGACTCGCGAGGGCTCGCCGACCAGGGAGTACTATGTGCAGTTAGCCGCGAAAAAGAACAAGAGCGCCATGAACCTGGCGGTGGCCGACTGGTTCGCCATTCCGGTGATAGAGGAGGTGGACCTGTCCGAGTATCACGGCCTGGTGGGTGACATCGTCACCATCAGGGCCTTCAAGCCAAAGACCATGGTCACAGGGGTCAGCGTGGTGATACTCGACGATGAGGGGCATGAGGTGGAGCGTGGCAAGGCCGTCGAGCACCCCCTCTGGCCCGGAGTATGGAGCTACACCGCCACCACCGCTGTGGTCACACGCAATGCTACCATCGTGGTCACCGCCACCGATCTGCCGGGCAACACCGACGAGGCCAGGCTGGAGAAGGCCTTTTGAGCACGTCGAGCGCGCACAAGGACCAGCCGACAGCTAGCTTTGCCGGCTGTGGGATGGCGCTGGAGGATTACTGAGATTTTCGTGATTGTTTCACAACCAAAACGAGTCGCAAAGGCCGTTCTTTTCACGGGGCGTGATGCATGTAATGCCTTTGCGGCTCACCCTTTTCGGGGCGTGTCCGACCATGTCACAGTTATAATACTAGGCGAGACATCCACACACCATGGCAGACATAAGAGAAGTCAATCTTCTCAACGCGGTAATAGCCGTCATTATCGTTGGTCTTCTGATCCTGGCAGGCTTCTGGAGTACACGGAATAATGATGGAGATGATGACGAGAACGAACCAACGAATCATGCCCCCATAGTCGAGCTCATCTCCCCCACCAACGGAAATACTCTCAATTCCACCACGCCATTACTGGTCTGGAAAGGTTCGGACCCGGACGGGGATCCTCTTGTCTACCGGGTCAAGATGGCTCCGGTGGGCGAGCCGCTGACGGTCCAGCATAATGCATTCACCAAGAGCTGGAGAGCCACGAACCTGACACCCGGAACCAGCTATGTCTGGTGAGTAAATGTCACCGATGGAGATATCTAAAGCAGCAGTGAGGACTAAACAATCCACATCGAAGCGATTCCGGTC
>CAYSUX010000075.1:0-11434 GCA_964434315.1 uncultured archaeon | reverse complement strand
GATCCCAATGGGGTGAACAAACATGTCAGAATCCTGTTGCTGCGGTTGTGAACCCGCAGGTAAAAAGATCCAGTACACCTGTGACTGTGGAACTCCCAAGTGCAATTGCGCCACCATCGAGTTCGATGCCGAACCCGGTGCCGTGCCTCATTGCTGCGGCGCGCCCATGAAGCGTGTGTAATTTGTAACTACAATTGACAACTCCATCGAGATAAGATCCCCCTGAACAAGGTGATGAACTGCCCAGTGACATTGATATAGTCCCTGATGCCGAGCTGGATTGTATCGGCCTCTACTGCCCCATGCCCATGGCCAAGACCAAGATGGAGATGGACCGGCTCGAGACCGGCCAGGTGCTGATGGTGGAAGCCGACGACCCGGCGTCCGAGAAGGATATAACCCGATGGGCCCTGAAGGTGGGACACGATATCCTCGCGTTCGAGAAGGATGAGAACATTCTTATCTTTCATATCCGGAAGGGTGGTTGAGGTAGACCATGGACCCTATCTATCTGGATCACATATCGGCCATGCCGGTCGAACCCAGGGTGATGGATTATGCCCGCCGATTCCTGGAACCGGGGTATGGCAACCCCTCGTCGATGCACAAGGTCGGCCTGGCGGCCAAACATACCATGGAGGAGGCCCGCCGGAAGGTCGCCGACCTGATCAACGCCGAGAAGCCCGCCACCATCATCTTCACCGACGGGGCCACCGGGGCCAACAACCTGGCCATCCGGGGCACAGCCCAGCGCAACGCCCGCAAGGGCAAGCAGGTCGTCTCCAGCGTCATCGAGCATATGTCGGTGCTCAATCCCATGAAGGAGCTGCAAAAGCAGGGTTTCACCTTCACCCGGGTCCCGGTGGACGGGCAAGGACTGGTGGACCTGGAAAAGCTCGAGGCAAGCCTGACCAGCGAGACCACCGTAACCTCCATCATGTACGCCAACAACGAGATCGGCACCCTCCAGCCCATCAGGCAGATAGGCGAGATCGTCCATGACAAGGGGCAATACCTGCATGTGGACGCCACCGCGGCCAACGGTCGGGTCCCCATCGATGTCCAGGCCGAGGGTATCGATCTGCTGACCCTGTCATCCAACGATATGTACGGACCCCAGGGCGTGGGGGCGCTCTACCTCAAGCCCAGGCTCAGGCTCCAGTCGGTCATGCCCGGAGGGGGTCAGGAGCGGGGCTTTCGCTCCGGTACCGAGAATCTCTTTGGTATCGCGGCCATGGGCGAGGCCGCCCGCATCGCCAAAGATGAGATGGCGACCGAGAGCCAACGGCTGGAAGCGATACGGGATGAGCTGATCTCGAAGATACTGCAGATCGACGATTCGCACCTGACCGGCCATCCGACCCGACGACTGCCCCATCACGCCAGCTTCAGGTTCAGTTATATAGAGGGGGAGAGCCTGCTGATGAACATGGATATGTTCGATATCCAGGTGACCACCGGTTCGGCCTGCTCCTCCAAGACCCTGGAGCCCTCCCATGTGCTGCTGGCCATCGGTCTCTCCCATGAGCAAGCCCATGGCTCCATGATCCTGTCGCTGGGACGCTCGAACAGCCTTGAGCAGGTGCCACGGGTCGTGAAGGCGACCAATGATTCGATTGAACGGCTAAGAAAGCTATCACCCCTTGTAGATTGACCAAGATGAGAAGATTGCGGAGATGAGAAGATGACCGAGATCGGCTATACCGAACAAGTGATGGACCATTTTATGAAACCGCGCAATGTGGGCACGATCGAGGACCCGGACGGTTATGGCAAGGTGGGCAACCCGGTCTGCGGCGATCTCATGGAGATGTTCATCAACATTGACGATACCGAGACCATCACCGACATCAAGTTTCGAACCTTCGGCTGCTGCTCGGCCATCGCCACCACCAGCATGGCCACCGAGATGGCCAGGGGCAAGACCCTGGACGAGGCCCTGAAGATCACCAGGGGCGATGTCGCAATGGAACTGGGAGGGCTGCCACCCAAGAAGATGCACTGCTCCAATCTGGCCGCCGACGCCCTCCAGGCCGCCATCAAGGATTACCGGGCCAAGCAAGGCACGTTGGAGGAAGCCGCAAAGGATGAAGGTGAAGATGGAGGAAACGGACCTGAGGATTGCATGACCTGTTGCAACACGGCCCATCGGTGCGAGGCCATCGTCGAGGAGTTCAAGAAGAGCCAGAAGGATTGAGGTTCGAATCGTTGGATTTGGATTGGATCTGTGACAGGATCCGGTGGCTACGAGCAGTAAGGGTCCTGGTCGGGAGATGCCCGGGGTTACCATCCGAAGCGAATATCGAAGAGTAAGGGAGCGAATATTGAATTGAAGTTGAAGAGTGGGTTCTGACAGAGCAGCCTCATCGAGGTCGACCTGGATCACCGGTCTGTCGGCCCGTGGGTCGGTAGATCATCTACGCCATTGCCTTGCCCTTGATACTGATCATCTGTTTGGCGAACGGGATGTTCTTTCCGGAGGCCTGGATGGCTGACTGGACCAGATTGATCAAACCGGAACAGCAGGGCACTTCCATGTACACGCACATGACCGAACGAATGTCGTTCTCCTTGAAGATGGTGGTCAGCTTCTGCCGGTAATGCTGGGCATCGTCCAGTTTGGGACAGCCCATGAGCAAAACCCTGTCCTTCAGGAAATCCTCATGGAAATCGGAATACGCGAATGGCACACAATCGGCCGAGATGACCAGATTGGCGCCATTGAAGTAGGGGGCGCTGGGCGGTACCAGCATCAACTGGACCGGCCATTGCTTGAGCCTTGACGGGCGCTTGCCGACGTGGGCTGGCTCCTCCTCTGTATCGGTCTTCTCACGAAAGTCCATCACAGCGCTGCCTGGGCAACCGCATGGTAAATGGTCCTGGTTGGCAGAACAACCTTCGTCAGGAGTCTCGTTCAACACACCGTCGGGAACCTCGAGGCCCTCGTCCTTCAGGAAAGCCAGAGCATCCTGCAAAAAGTCGTCGGCTCCATGCTCCTTGAGATGTAACAGATGAGCTTTGATCGTATTGGGCCCGGCCTTGACGATGTTGACCATGACCTTTCGCTCATCATAGGGTTCGGCCTCTCGCTCCTTAACGGTCATGGCACCGGTGGGACAATGGCCCACACAGGCCCCCAGACCGTCACAGAACAGGTCGCTCACCAGCCGGGCCTTGTCGTCTATTATCTGAAGGGCTCCCTCGGGACAGTTGGGAATGCATTCGCCGCACCCGGTGCAAAGCTCTTCGTCGATCGATATTATCTTTCTAGTTGACATTGTATTGAACCTCTGTTTGAACTTGAAGGTTTTGAACCGTGTAAGGTTGCATATGTTTTCCAGGGTCATTTATATTTTAAAGCCTGTGTATGAAGGGAATTATCAGTATGACAGGAGTTTCTTCAACCGTTGTGAAAGTTCATTTCGCACCCGTCGAAAGGTAGCCAGCCTATCCTGCATGGAACCTTCAGCCTCCGCGGGGTCGGGAAGCTCCCACCGCAGGACCTCCTGATTACCGGGATAGTTGGGGCAAACCTCCTCGGCGCACAAGGTCACGACCAGATCGACATTCGACAGGTCGATATCCTCCAGACCCCTGGTATGGTGATGTGAGATGTCAATGTCGATATCCGCAAGGGCATCGATCGCCAGGGGATGGACCGTTGACGGCTTCGACCCGGCCGACGAGAAGGTGATATCCGGAGCCATATCGCGAGCCAGGCCTTCAGCCATCTGACTTCGGGCCGAATTGGCAACGCAAAGGAAGAGGATATGGCGGGGTGATCTGGATCGGTTCAAAGTGACTGCGGGTAGCTTCCACATGTTAAATGGTTGTTCATCACGCAATATGGCTCGCTTCTGAAACTGGCTCTACAAATAAGGTATTTTGCTCCCATTTATGATGATGTAACCTAAAAAGAACTGTTTTGCTCGACATAGGGGTATCGATCCTTGTTCATCAATGCAAACTCCCAGGCTGTGATAATGTTTTCTGCTTTCTTCACTCTATTTCCCGGCCTCTTCAACCTCAAGCAGGGCTTTCCATCTTTCAACATGTCCATGCTCATCCGCCTGGTTCTTTTCCACGACCTGACGGGTGGTCTCGTCCCAGTCGATATCCTTCAGAAGCCGGCCATACTCCCTGACAGCCTTTGTCTCCACCCAGATACCGGTCCTCAGGATCCGTTTCGTGCCAAGCATTCGACCAATGGTTCCCAGGCCGAATCCGATCCACCAGTAGATGAAACGCAAGGGGCTGGGTCGCCAGCCATGCTCGAAGAGCTTTACCTGGAAATCCTGGATATGGGTCATCTCGTTGCACATGGCGGCGATGAGTTCCCGGTTCAACTCCGAGTCGGTTGAGGAGATCTGATACTTGTAGATGTTGGTGGCGGTAATCTCAAGGCAATGAAGTTGTTTCAGGGCTTTCTTGATGGTTTTCGCTCTCTTTTTGGTGTATTCTTTGCCACGAAAGGAAATGTCGGTGTCCCGCATCCCGGGCCGGATAATCGAGTTATCGTATCCGTCAATTTTCGTGGCTTTTTCATTCACATTCATGTTGTCACCTCTGTGGTGGCGCAATTGCATTTGGGGTTTCAAACGCCCAGGGGACCAAGGTCGTACCAGTCTCCGGTGTTATTGAGGTAGTCCAGTTCCTCGGTCAGGAGCAGATAATGCTGTTCTTCTTGCTTGATTATCATTTTAATGATCTTTCGGGCGTTGTCATCCTGGCAAGCCTTTGCCATCCGGCCGTAGAACTTGATGGCACTCTGTTCACTGTCCATGGCGATTCCCAGCGCCTCGATCTCATCGATGCCGGGGTCGACGCCCTTCACCTTCTCCAGGTTCTTGGGGAAGACAGGAAGTTTTTCGAATTTCTTCCCCCTAATCAGGACCTCCTTGAACTCCTCTTCCCCGAGCTCTTCCTTGAACATCTTCTGGAATGTTCTTAGATGAACCAGTTCATCGCCCGCTATGCTGGTAAAGAACCTGGCGGCGAATTCGTTCCTGGTTTGAGCAGCGCATTTCTGGTAAAAGGCATACCCTTTCTTTTCCATCTGAATGGCGGTGTTCATCGCGTCTTTGAGATCTTCGATATTGGTCATGTTGAAACCCCGGTTGATCCTGGAATGGTGCTCACTCGATCTTCTCGAAACTGTCTTTCCCGACCCCGCAAAGGGGACAGAGCCAGTCGTCCGGCAGTTCCTCGAACGAGGTGCCTGGTTGGACACCGTTGTCAGGGTCGCCTTTGGTCGGGTCGTACACATAACCACATACATTACATTCGTATTTATCCATATTGTTACCTCCAAAAGGTTGTCATCTTTCAAGATTCCGGATCAAGTCCATCATTTCATATCGGCCGAGGGCACAAAGACCCGTTGGCCCAGCTCCTGATCGATCATGAAGAGCCCGCCACCGTCGCCGGCGAGCTTCATCTTCTGGGTGATGGAACCACAGTTTGCCTCTTCCTCCACCTGCTCCTCAACGAACCATTGTAGGAACTTGGTGGTGGCATGGTCCTTTTCCTCGATGGCCAGGTCCATCAGATCGTCGATCAGCCTGGTAACATGGGCCTCGTGTTCGCAGGTGACCTCGAAGGCGTCCAGTGACGATTTCCAGTCAGTAGGAGGGCCTTCGATGGGGCTCAGGAGGGCCCGGCCGCCCCGTTCGTTGACGTACCTGAAGATGCGCATCGCGTGTTCCTGTTCCTCCTGGAACTGGACATACATCCAGTTGGCGAAACCGGACAGGTTGATCGATTCGAGGTAGGAACTCATGGACAGGTAGAGGTAGGCCGAGTAGAACTCCCATTTGAACTGTTCGTTCAGGGCGTCCTGGATCTTCGTCTTGAGCATAAGGGCACTCTCGCTACACAACGCTCTTCCAGAGGCCGTGCAGGTTGCAGTAGGAGCGTACCCGCTTAATTTTTTCGGTTACCTGGAACTCGGCCCTGGGAGCGTCGCCGGCCTTCAGGAACTTACACAGTATCCGGCCCGTTCCGGTCTCCACCTCGATCCACTCGATATGGTGTCCGGCTTCCATTGGATGGTCGATGGAGCCGACATTGACCGCGACACCGCCTCCGGTCTGCTCCACCACCGGCAGGTGCTTTTCCCGGCCGGTGTCCTGGACCTTCTCGCCCTGCAGGGTCATCTTCTTGCCACAACAATACAGGGAAGCGCCTCCACCTCTGAGGATCTCCGCAACATTACCGCAGGTATCGCACTTGTATATCTCCAGTTTGTCAGGCATTCGTTTTCCTCCGGCTACCAGTTCTCGCCCAATATCTCGAAATAGCCCTGGGGATGACTGCAAGTCGGACAGACATTGGGAGCCTTGTTGCCCTCGTGGACATAGCCGCACTTGCGGCACTTCCACTTAACCGGGGCGTCCTTTTCAAAGACCTTGCCTTGCTCGATGTTGTTCAACAGAGCCATGTAACGGGTCTCGTGCATGACCTCGGCCTTGCCGATGGCCCGAAAGAGGGCTGCGATCCTTGTGAATCCCTCCTGCTTGGCCACCTCGGCGAACTCGGGATACATGGTGGTATGCTCGTGGTTCTCGCCGGCCGCGGCGGCTGTCAGGTTCTCGGCAGTGGTCCCGATGACGCCGGCCGGAAATCCGGCGGTGATCTCCACCTCGCCGCCCTCCATCATCTTGAAGAGGCTCTTGGCATGGACCCGTTCCTGGTCAGCGGTCTCGAGGAATAGCTCTGCTATCTGCTCATAACCCTCCTTCTTGGCCTTGGAGGCGAATATGGTGTATCGGTTGCGTGCCTGCGACTCTCCGGCAAAGGCCTTCATGAGGTTCAGCTCGGTTTTTGTGCCATTCAGTTTAGTCATGTTCTCGGATTCCGTTTTTTTTTGTGAAAGGCAACATACCTATGTTATATTAGTATGATGCCCGAAACTCTACAAATCTACAGATGATGCCTGAAGCGTATTTCTTTATAAACTATACGTTGTTAAAAATAAACAAAAAAACGAGGCTCTCACTTATTTCCCAATATCTATCCAATCTCGTTGTTCCAGCCAACCCACGGTCCGGACCGCAAAACCCCGGCCTGGTTCCACTCACGCGGCGCATGCAGGCCCTCCCGACTTCTGTTACCGGTAGTTCCATGAGATCCTGAACCGGCTTGAGCATCATGACAGTAGTGGACCAGCCCCGGGACCGATAGTAACCCGACCCGACCAGCAACGCCATTCCCATAATTTGCGAGCTAACATCTGTCATCCGCCGAAGTTGAATTGGTCAATTTAGGGATGGAGTAGACAGAACAGGGATGCTTGACCCTGGCTCAGACTGTCATTGGGCATTGGCTGGTGGCGCCACGGCGGTTGATGATATTGGTATAATATCTCTGACTGGGGATGGATCTCAAGGATATTTTTTCCCGTATTCGTCACGGCAGGAGGGGACATGTCCCTCCTCGCAATCCGCAGCAATTCTCAAGTCATCGTAAATGACCTTACAGAACTCGCATATATATCCTGAGTCGGCCTGCTGCACCATGAATACCTGTAAGGCGAGTGAGGTTATAGGATTTTGCATGATTCGTGATTCGAGGGTCGAGGCCGCAGGATAGAGGTGGCCGGGGCAGGTCCGGCGACGGCCATTATGGCATGAGGACCTTGTACCCAAACCGGACACTCCATCTACAAGACCAGGATCCGAAACAGTGACCAGAAGCGGGGGAAGAGGTCAGGTTACCGGCTCAGCTATGTTTTGGATTGGATAATTCCTGACTCCGGCCTCAATAGGCCACCATGTCCTCGGGGCTCATGAGGCCCAGGGAGCGTTCCAGGACCAGGGCCTCAAAAGAGCGGGCGACCATGACCCCCCGAACACTGAAGGGGCCGGTCAGGGTGGCTTCGGGAGGCAACAGTTTGAACTCCCCATCGGTCTGGGGTTGAAGGCAAAAGCTCTCGGTCTGACCCTTGGTGAAGAGCAGGGGATAGAGAAAGGCCACAGAGCCCAGAGTGGGATGATTGCAGACCAGCAATGTCGCGCCCGTTTGTCGGTTGCCATCTCCATTGTCATCTTCGTTCGATCCTTCGGCCACCGGTTCGAGGACCTTCTCCCTTGGTTTTGGGGAGTTGACCGGGCCTCCGGCGGCGGCGGCGGCCTTCACGGCCGTGGCCAGCTCGGTGGGCAACAGAAGCGGGTCGATGGAATGTAGATCCAGGCCGGCCTCATCACCCAGGGGCAGGGCCGCGACTATCTCCCAGGGTTCCAGAAAGCTCTTTGGAAGCTTGTGTCCGGGGGTCCAACCCACGGTCACATCGGCCATGACCTCGTGCAATGGCACCTCCTGGACCCGCAACTGGGCCAGGGCGACCTGGAAGGCAACCCGGGCTTGAGGGTCGTCCAGCTCCTGTGAGAAGTCCACCAGCCGTTTGAGCTGCCGGTCCATCTCGGTGGCGCCTCCGGGCAGGAACGAGCGGGTCCGGTAGAGTCGGTGTATCAGACCCCGGGCCGGTTCGACGCCCTTCTCGCCGGCCGAGACTGCCCACTCCAGGGCCTCCCGGTAGACCAGGGCGGCAAAGTCGGGCAGGCCGAAATGGTAGAGCTCATCACCCAACTGGGTCAGTTCCCGGGCCCCGGTCACCGGCTGTTGCTCCACATCGTTGCGCAGCCGCTCCATGGTCTGCTCGGCGGCCACCCCCTCTCCCAACTTCAACTGGGCCAGCGCCAGGGCCAGGCGGCAACGCAGGCGGATGGGGGCGTCGGGAGGGGCCCAGCGCAGGGCTTGCTGGAATGCTCGCACACCCCCCAGCGGATAGCCCTGGTGGAGCCGGGCCAGGCCGTGGAGGTAGTGCTGGTGGGCGCCCTTGAGGGGCTGTTCGGCCACCAGGGCCAGCAGGGTGCAGCGGTCGAAGGCGTTCTCGGCCCATTCCCCCTCTCCCGCGGCCAGTTGCAGCAGACCCACGGCCTGGTAGAGCACCAGCAGCTCACCGGCATAGAGCTGACGCAGCCACAGTCGCTCCTGGTAGGGTAACTGGGTGGAAGAGCGTTGCAGGTGCTGTTGCAGATGGTCTATGAGGTCGACGAGCTGATTGAGGGCCTCCTCGAACCAGCCGCCTTCCATCATCTCCTGCAGGCTCTCGCGATATGTGAGCACCTCTCCCAGGGGCTGGATATGGCTCAACAGGTTCTGGAACGGTTCCAGGGCCACCTCGTGTATCGGCTCGCCCCGCAGGTAGTGATACAGGGGTATGAGGTCTGTCAGACCATGCTGGAGGTCGTCGAACTCGCCGTCCCCGTCCCCGCTCTGGGGCATGCTGGAGGCCATCAGGTTGTCCATCAGCCAGGATAGCTTGGGATGGGCCGGGAAGACCGAGTGCTTCTTCAGCATGTAGGCCATCTCGCCGTCCCGCAACTGATGGTAGAGCCGGGTGAGGCGTTGGCGCTGCTTGCCCCTGGAGCTCTCGGCCATCGTGTGCAACAGCACCGCCGGACTGGCGACCCGGTAGGGATGGTCCAGTTCCCGGGCGTTCAGATGGATCTTGAAGTCATTGGATACCAGGACCGTATCGTGACCCTCGCTGACCTTCTGCCGTGCCAGCTCCATCAGCGATATGTCGGTGTTCTGGGGACTCCTGCGGCCCAGTATCTTGCGTAATCCTTCAACCGAGCCTGCCGGCAGCTTCTGGATGGTAAGCCCCTTGCGGACCGCCGAGGCCATACCCTGGCGCTGACCCCCCTCCACGGTGGGCAGGTTGCCGATCTCGTCCAGGACCATGGGTGTGGTGACCAGATCCGCCTCAAGCTCCAGAGCGCCTTTCTTGAGCATGGTCACAATGTCCTCGGTGCCCACCCGAGCCAGGCTGATGAATAGGTTGGCATCCAACACGAAGCAGAGGCCCATCCGTTCCCGCATTCCCTAACCAAGATATAAGGTGTGGGATTGAAAAGTTTCATCCGGATGTTCCGGTCCACCCGTCCCGGGCACACCGCATCCGGGTTTTTCCGATTGGATTTGGATTGGAACTGGCCACCTCACCCATCAAGGCCATACCACCGACCATGCCTTACCGTCGACTAAACAATACCGCCGACCATGCCATATCACCGACTATGCCATACCACCGGGAATACCGCACAACCGACTGCCGTACCACCGACTTTGCCGCACTACAGACTATGCCATACCACAGACTATGCCGTGCCACCGACAAGGCCATATACAAGCAACTCCAATTGACAGTTGAAAAGGCGGTATCCAACAGTGGACAAATGTTCGAAATGCGGGGCTCCCATCGACCCTGAGCTCGGTGATTGCCTGGTCTGCAGCGAGCTTCTGAACCGACAGGCCGTCCTTTCGGGCAAGACCGCAAGGAACAAAGAAGAGACCGAGCCACAGCCGCGAAGGCGCAAGAGGGCGAGAGGGCCGGTGAAGGTACCGGTCAGAAACGAGCAGAACTCCAAGACCCGGCGTGAATCTGCCATCTGTCACTTCATGGGCATGGAGATCGATGACCCTCCACCGGGTCCCAACCCGCTCCTGATCCTGGTCCTCATCGTCATGCTCATCATCGGCGGCATCGGGGCACTGTTCGTTCTCAGTGGTAATCTTCTGGGAGGCGATGATATACCCACGGTGGCCCTCTCGTCCAAAAGGACCGGTGAGTTCACCTATCGGGTGACGGTTACCAAGGCTTCACCAGCTACCGGCCTCGACAGCTTCAGCTACAACCTGAAGGACGATTTCAACCTGATCCCCCAGTTCGGCAAGATCTCATTGCAGAACATGAGCGGTCAATGGGAGGGTATCGACATCACCTGGGATGACGCCGGCGACCTGGATGTGAACCCCGGCAACGGCATGGCTGATCGAGAGGCCACGGCCGGCGGACCCTACTCCGACCCGGCCCAGGCCCAGGTCCGGATCACCGATATCCTTGTGGGTGGTCAGGGCAACACCAGCTACCAGCGTGGCGAGGGGGCCATCTCCATCTCCTTTCTCGACCAGGACCGGGACGGCCGTCTATCCCTCGATGACATATTCCTGGTCAGGGCCAACTCACAGTACCATCCGGCCAATGATGATTTCAAGCTCGAGGTGGTCTTCGATCCCGAAGAGTCGATAGTGTGCCGGAGCAAGCTGGGCCCCAAGCGGATCTACACTCCCAATATCAATCTGGAATCCATCAAGGACTCCAACAAGACCTATCATGTCAAGATCGTCGATACCACCGAGATCAAGAACATCACCATGTTCCAGTTCTATCTCAAGGACAGCGGTGGAACCACCCAGCAATATGGTGAGATATCCCTGCAGGAGATTAATGACAAATGGCAGGGCATTGATATCACCTGGGATGATGATGGTGACTATGACCAGGATCCCGGTAACGGCCGCGCTGACCGCAACGGGTCGGCTGGCGAACCCTACTCCGATCCGGTCAAGGCTCAGAACCGCATCGATG
>CAYSUX010000074.1:0-11445 GCA_964434315.1 uncultured archaeon | reverse complement strand
CCACGGCCCCAGCCCCCGCCGCCGCGCCCACGGCTGCCGGCATGGTGCGCAGGGCCGCCCGGTTGCCGTGGGGCTCCCTACTACCGCATCCCGATCATCTCGAGGAAGGCCTCGACCCTGAGCTTCATCTGTCCGGTGTCACCGATGTCATAGGTGCTCTCGATGGTCAGCATGGGGATGCCGCGCTCCTTCAGGGCCCTCTCGACCCGGCTCACCTCGAAGCTGGAAAGATGGCAGCCTCCCAGGATATGGTAGACCACGCCCTGGACCCTGAACTCCTCCACCATGCGCAATATGTTGTCGATGCGCTGGTCGTTGGGGCTGAAGCAGGGGCAGGTGCAGGGCAGCAGGTATCGCTCGGCCAGGGCCGCGAGCATACCGGTCATGCTCTTCTCGTCGAGCACCGTCGGGTCGTAGAGCGAGCGGGTGCCCGAGCAGAGCTCGTCACAGACGATGACTCCCCCGGTCTCCTCGATGACCTGGGGTATCTTCCAGTTGGGCCACATGATGGGAGAACCCACGAGCATGACCCTGGGGGTGTCTTCTGAACAGACCCCCTCTCCCTCCCCCTCCTTGCCGATGGCTTCCAGCCTATCGCACAGGGCGTCGGTCTGCTCGACCCACCGGACAGGGTCGTTGAGCATGGTCTGGACCACCAGCAAGGCGTCGCGGCCCCAGATGAGCGGGACCCCTGACCTGCGAAGAGCGTGGAACCTTCGAAAGGTGGACCGGATCCTGTGAAAATGGTAGATGGAGTCCTTCAATACCTTCCTCGAGATACTCTGGCCGGTCAGCTTCTCCAGCCTGTACTTCAGCTCCTTGAACTCGTCCAGCCACTGTCCGGCATAACGCTCGTTCTTGAGCCTGGGCACCATCAGGCGCCAGACCGGCACATGGTCCTCCAACACATCCCCCAGCCGGGTCTTGGCGTCACAGGTCAGGGGGGCGATGACGGCGTCGCAGGCCTCCAGGTCGGGTGAGCAGCCGGCCAACTGGTTGCCGATGGAGGACTTGACCAGGGGGCAGGTATGGGACCCGGTGAGAATGTCCTCGGCCAGGGAGACGGTCTCGTGATAGCCACTGCACAGGCGCACCGGAATGGCACCGGCGGCGTGTATCAGCTCCAGGGGCGCCAGCAGGCAATAGAAGCCCACCACCTTGCCTTTGGCCTCCTTGTGCCTTCTGACCAACGGTGAATCGCAAAACGACTCCGCCACCCCGTAGAAGTATTCCATTGCCGGTCCCAGCCCTGTTTCCGGCCCCGGGTGGGATCTCGTGGCTCTCATCTTTTCCAGATAGGCCTCCATGAGCTCCTGGTTCTTTGCCGCTATCCCGGCCTTGCGGGATTCAGAGACGGGGTTCTTTGGTTTGTATCTTGGTTCGGGTATCACGGTCAACCTCCGCAAACGGGTACCGGGACCCTTTCAGTCCCCGGTCCAGAAAATTGACCCCAAGGCAGCCCTCCTCGGGGCATAGCTCCACACAGCGAAAACACATGATGCACTCCATGGTGGTCACGTTGGGCTCGATATCCTCCTCGTACACCCTCTTCACCTCCATGGGGCAGACCCTGGCGCAGATGCCGCATTTGGTGCACTTTTTCGAGTCCTTGCCAAGCCACAGTGTGGATTGACGATTGAGAAGCGACAGGCCGGCTCCGATGGGGCAGATCCGGCACCAGAAACGCCGTACTCCGAATGAGCCGGTCAGGAAGATGCCCAGAACGAGAAGGCTCAGCACCGGAATTCCGGTATTGGTGGGCAGGATGCCGACTGACATCTGCAACAACAGGAAGATGGGCTGTGCCGGACAGAGCTGACAGTAGGGCAAGGACAATGTCGACTTGTAGGCTGCCAGGCCCAGCGCCGATAGGCCCAGGCTCAACGAGATGAGCACTGTCAAAAAGAGGGCCGCGTACCTGATGACCGACAGGGTCTCGCGCTGGGCTTTAGTCAAACGGATATGGGAGAGACCCAGCTTCTGCCGGACCCGGGTGACCAGATCGCTGATCAGGCCGATGGGACAGCACCAGCCACACCAGCTACGACCCAGCACCGCGATCATTATAGCCAGCACCAGCAAGGGCACCACCATTATCAGTAACGAGGCAGACATCGCTCCTTGCTGGACCTCGTACAGGTAGCCATGGAGCAGGCTCTTCTCAAGGTAGTGGCAGGAAGCGATGGGGAGCCACAGGACCCGGGTGAGGGATGTACTGACGACCAGGCCGAAGAGGCCGGCGTTTATCAGGATGAAGGATAGGATCTGAACCCCTAACCTGGCTCTGCTGATGTTCTTTACAGCCATCCTTCCCTCTCCGGGTCGCCCGGTATCCCGCAGGCGTCGGCCCGGCATTGCTTGCAGAGTCTGAATACCGGTATCAGCGGCTCACAGGCGTCCCGGGCCTGGTTCAGCTCGGCGCATGTCGGAGCCCGCTCCCGGCTCATCTGGCCCAGGGGTATCAGGGGCATCAGGTTCATCAGGCTGGCTCCCCGACGTTTGACCTCATCGGCGATATCCCTGACCTGCCCCGTATTGACGGACGGGATAAGGACCGTGGTGACCTTGACGATCATTCCCAGGGAAACCGCCATCTCGAGCCCCTTCAACTGGTTATCGATGAGCAGCCCGGCAGCCTCCCGGCCCCGATAGGTCTGACCGTTGTACAGGCAGTGGGAGTTGATCCTGGTCCCGCCGATGGGGTCAACTGCGTTGATGGTGATGGTCAGATGCTCCACACCGAGGTCACCCAGGCGACCGGCCTCGTCGGGCAGTAGCAGACCGTTGGTGCAGATACAGAGCCTCATTTCAGGATGCCTGGAGGTCACCAGCTCCAGGGTCTCGTAGGTCTCGGGATTGAACAGGGGCTCACCCGGTCCCGAGATCCCAATGACCCGAAGGTCGGGCCTATCGACCAGCACCTGATCGATTACGACCAGGGATTCGGCGGGTGATATCACCTTTGAGCTTACGCCGGGTCTGGATGAATGGTATTTGCTCCCGATCTTCCGGTCACAGAATCCACAACCGATGTTGCATCTGTCGGCCACCGGCAGGTGGAGTCGTCCGTATCTCGAGTGGGCCTGCTCGTTGAAACAGGGATGTTCATGGGATATGGGAGTCACCCTATCCATGGATGCACCCCTCGAACAACAACGCCCGGGCCAGATAGTAGACCCCGATCAGAACCAGGAGGGTCGCCCCGGCAAGCTCTATCTCCCGCCCCCGGTTCGACCAGTTCTGCAGAGCGTCCGAAAAGAGAAAACCGATGATCGGGTAGACCGATGAGGCCAGAACGAATACCAGCAACAGCACTATCGCTGTCGCGATGTCGGTGACCAGCAACAGGGGCGCCAGTAGCAGGATCTTCAGACAGGGCGTGGCGCCCTTGAAGAGGCCCAGGCTCAGGCCCACGTGCCTTTGACCGTTGAGGGCCTTGTCACAACCCCTGCCCCGGCCTTCGCACGAACCTCGACCAGGGCCAAGGGTGGGGTCCTGACCTCGCTTCCTGTCACATCCCCATTTCCATGGCGGTTCGTCCAGACCTGCACCACCAACACCGACATCGCCAGAAGGGGCAGCAACATCCTCAGCTCCATCAGCTCCAGAAGCAACAGTGACACCAGTAGTCGCGGTGTCACCAGTAACCGCGACGCCATCTGCAGCAACAGCGCCACCAGCACCTGTACCAATACCAATACCTGTACCAACGCCTTCATTGGTAGCGCGGGCTCGGTTCCCGGATCGTAGCATCCGGACTCCGAAAGCCAGGCTCAGACCACCGAAGATGGCCGTGAGGACCCTACCATCCATCGAGAAGGGATAACTGACAAGGATGATGACCAGGCCCAGGCCGAACAGACCGATGGCTCTGCCGACCACGAACAGGGCCCCTTCCCGGCGATCCACGGCGCCCATTCCAAAAGAGACAAAGGTGCAATGCCAGAAGTGGGTCAATGAGAGACCGATGGTGGCTGCCACGACCATCTCTTCCATCAGAATAGCTCCTCGTCGTCCTCGAACAGGTCACTTTCGGATGGCGGGCCCGATCCGGGTCCATGTGGCTGCTCAGGCCCGTCCGCCCTGTCGCGGTAGCGTAGCTTGACATTTATCACCGCCAGCACCACCAGGACAGCCACCAGGGCCATTACCTGCAGTGCCAGCCGGCCCCTGTCCAGGCCTTCGGACTCCCATTCCAGGGTGTGGGTCTTGCCATTGTAGACGTAAAGATGGCTCATGGTGTAGGCGCTGGTGCCGGTACTGGAATAGCCTCCGGTGCAGACGATGATCTCCAGGGTGTCGTCATCGTTGAGGTTGCCGACGGCCAGACCGAAGACATCATTGCCCAGCACACCGCTCTTCCACTCGATGGAATGGTCCCGGCCGTCATAGATGTAGACATACCCGGCCTGGTTGCCGACCACGATCTCCACCGTCCCGTCGGAATCCACGTCACCCACCGCAAGGCCGAAGACCTTGGGTCCGATATCCTTGCTCTTCCATTCGATCTCGTGGCTGACCCCGTCGAAAACATGGACCCGGCCGGGTTCGAATCGATAGCCGGTGCCGGCTATGATCTCCGGTACATCATCGGAATCCACGTCGCTCACCACCAGGCCGCACACATCGCCCTTCAGATCACCGCTCCTCCAGACCTCGTGCCAGTCGATACTGTCGATGATCCGGATGTAGCCTTCCCCGGTGGTATCACCATGGGCGGTCCCGCTGCCCACGATGATCTCCTTTCTGCCATCCCCGTCCAGGTCGGCCACGGCCAGGCCCCTGATCCGCGAGTCGAAGGGGTCGCTCTTCCATATCTGTTCCCGGGTCGTGCCGTTGAAGACGTAGAGTCGCCCCCTGTCGGTCCTGAAGCCGACACCCACGATGATCTCCATCGCCCCGTCATCTTCCAGGTCGGCGATCTCGATGCCATGGGCGTCCGAACCCAGCTCGCTGCTCTTCCATTCCTGTTCATGGGTCTTTCCGTCGAAGATGTGGATATTTCCTTCACCGTTACCGGTCACGATCTCCCGGGTCCCATCGTTGTCCACGTCCCCAACCGCCAGCCCCCAGAGCCTGGAGCCCAGATCCCTGCTCACCCACCGGGTCTCTACCTCCTTGCCTTCCACGGTCATGACACGCAATTGACCTTCGTAGTTGCCAAAGATGATCTCCTGGTTCCCGTCCCCGTCGATATCAAGGACTTTCACCGAATTGAAGCGGCCGATGGCGCTGCCCAGATCGCCCTCCCCGGCTGTGACGCTACCGGAAAACGAGACCTGGGCCAATAGCAGAACGGTAAGGGCCATGCCGACACGTGTCACCCTGGGCAGCCTCACGTTCTCCCCCGCCTGTACCTTGCCATGTGGGCCAGGGCGATGATATGGATGCCGGTTATGGATATCGTAAGGATGATCAACGCTCCGGGCAACCCCTCCGAGTCCCACAGGCTATCGTCATCATCGGTTCGAAGGCCATACATCTTGACCGAATTGTACCCGCCCGAGCAGAGCGAGCCGGCCGAGGCCACCACGATCATGTTTCCCCCGGGACTCCAGGAGCTCCAGCAGACTCCGTCGACCGTATCGGTGAAGTTCACGATATCCTCGCCGGATGATACCTCCCAGACCCTCAACGAGTTCCGGCGTCCCGAGGAGGCCAGGTACTGACCATCTGGCGACCAGGTGATGGAGCGGATGTGCTCGTCATCGTGGAACACCTTCAGGCACTCCCCGGTGGAAGGGTCCCAGACCCTGACGGTGGCGTCGGCGCCTCCCGAGGCGATCAGGGCGCCATTGGGTGACCAGGCCACTGACCGGATGCGCGAGATATGGCCGGTCAGGGTCCGCTTCGCTTCTCCGGTCAGGACCTCCCAGATGATTATCTTGCGATCGTTGGCCGCCGAGGCCAGTTGACGGCCGTTGAACGACCAGGAGGCGGAGTAGACCCCGTCCTGATGACCGACCAGGGTCCTGACCGGCTGCCCGCTCTCGAGATCCCAGATCCTCAGGGTCATATCCCCGGGCTCAGCGGAATGAAGATCATGGCCTCCGCAGGAGACCAGCCAGCTTCCGTTGGGCGACCAGGATACGCAGAAGACCCCGCTGGTATGGCCGGTGAGATTGCGAACCAGATTGCCGCTTTGGGTCTCCCAGACCTTGACCGTCCGGTCGTCCGAGGCCGAGGCGATGAGCGTTCCGTCCGGCGAATAGGCCACATCCCTGACCGGTCCCGAATGGCCCATGATGGTCCTGATCACTCTGCCGTCCCCGGTATCTCTGATCTTGATGGTCCGGTCGAAGGAAGCGGTGGCTATCCGTTCTCCATCCGGGGACCAGGCCGCCTTCCAGACATAGTTGGAATGGGAGGATGAATCGGTCCAGAGGAGCTCGAACTCATCCACCGGGATCGAGGCCTTGGCCTCCACGCTCTGGCTGATGGAGGCCAGACCCAGCAGGAGAACGAGAAAGATGGAGACGGAGACGGAAATGAACCGGGGATCGAACCGAGGTTTGAACCGAGGTTTGAACTGAGGAATGAGCCGGGGACCTGGACGAACAGGCTCGCGGCAACGTGTCGCGCTCCTTTGGTGACCGCCTTCCATATCTTTCATATCGTTCATATCATCGAACACCCCGGAAACGGACGAACAGGGTCGTTGCGATCATGATCGCCATCGATATGATCAGGGTCACCATGAGATCCCTCCAGAGGTCCTCCTCATCCGGTTTGGCCTCGACCATGACCTCACACTGGGCCGAGGCGGTCACATAACCGCTCTTCTCGACCAGGGCATGGACGGTGTAGCTCTGGCTGGAACTGACCCTGGGGGCCTGGTAGGTCACGGTGAGCTGACCCTGGGAGTTTGTCGTCCCATTGGCGTTCAAGAGCTTTCCATCTTCGCTGGTGAGGGTCACCCTGGCCCCCTCCACGGGCTCTATCCCGTCGAGGACCTGGACGATCAGACGGGTCCGCTCATCCTGGTTTAGGAGTGGTTCCCGGGCGGATATCGACAACGAGAGAAGCTGGCCGGCGGGCTCCACCAGGATCGACAGGCTGCCCCTTCCCCTGGCGCTCTCGTATTGTGCCAGGACCTCTATCTCGAACATCCGCCCATAGTACACCGTTGGGGCGATGAACAGAGTGGAAAGGTTGCCATTGGCGTCGGTGAGGCCCGAGGAAACGGAGAACTCGCCCCGGTCCACCGAGAACTCCACCGACGCTCCCTGGATGGGGGTCGTCCCGTTGGAGACGCTCAGGAATATCATGGTCCGGCTTCCACCGGCAAGAGAGGTCACCTCGGCACTCAGTTCGATATCCAGAGGTTGCAAGGCCGGGTCACCAAAGGCATAGACCATCCCATCGCAGGCGCCCACGAAGACATTGCCATAGGCTATCGCCGGAGACGAGGAGATGCCATATTCGGCATAACCGGTGACATGGTCCCAGATCAGTTCTCCATCGGTGGCGTTCAGACAGTAGAGCTTGCCGTCGATGGAACCGATATAGAGCTTGCCGTCGGCCAATGCCGGAGAACCGTAGATGTCGTTCCCGGTTGTGAAGTTCCAGATATGGGTACCGGTGACGGCATCGAGACAGTGGACCCTTCCGTCCAGGGCGCCGATGTAGACCGAACCATTGTCCACCGAGGCCGAGCCATAGATGAAATCACCGATATCGTAGGCCCAGAGCAGATCGTATTTTGCCCCATTGTCATCCAGACCCTCGTCCTCGTCGTTGGACGGATCGGCATCGAAGGCATACAGATGGCCATCGACCCCTCCGATATAGAGACGCTCCTGCCACACTATGGGAGAGGCGGTCACCGAATCCTCAAGGGGGTAGCTCCAGACGAGCTCCCCGCTCCCGATATCCAGGCTGAACAGCCGGGCTTGGCCCGAGCCCTCGCAGGGTCCGGTACCGAAGAAGACCAGGCCATCGGCAACGGCCGGCGAGGAGTATATCGCCTCCCCGGCATCATACTTCCAGACCAGCGAGCCATCCATCATGTCCAGGGCATAGAGATGACCGTCATTGGAGCCGATGAGCACCAGGCCATCGGCAACGGCCGGCGAGCTGTATATCTCGTCATCGGTGGCATAGCTCCAGAGGACCTCTTGCTCGGCTATCAGCCCGTCCCCGTTGGGATCCACCTCCGGCAAGGCGTAGACCACATCATTGTTGGAGCCGAAGAATACCATCCCGTTCACTATGCTGGGGGCCGAGACGACCCCGTACATGTAACCGGTGCCGGTGGCGAACTCCCATACCGGCTCACCGGTGGACTGGTTCAGACAGTAGACCTTGCCGTTCCGGGACCCGATGAACAGGTTGCCGTTGGCCACCGAAGGTGAGCTGTAGACCTCATCACCGGTGTCGAACACCCACAGCAGGTTGTCGGTCCCTGGGGCGCTGCCGACGCTGTTCCCGGAGTTGTTCAGATCACCCTTGAACGAGGCCCAGGGATATGATCCCGATGAGGCGCCACGACCGGAGGTCAGGTCGACCTCATCGGCCTGTGAGGCGGTCAGGGCGCCGACCATCGTCGATAACATCAGGACCAAAAGGACAGAGATCGCCAGATGGGACAGGGGGGTCAGGTGCCTGCTTTTAAACGCCATCCTATCCATCATCACTCAGACCTCATCGCTGATCCCTCATCACTCAGACCTCATGGCCGATCCATCATCACTCATACCACATCACTCGGCCTCTATCGGATGCCGGTCATCATAGTTCTCTCTCATCCAGGGGCAGGAATCCCTCTGGGCGCACTCCGCACAGGCCTTGCTTCTTGACATCATGGGCAGGATGACAAAGGAGTTGACGCAAAATAGAGCCGTGAGCAGCCCCAGTTCCCATTTCGGGTCCTTCACCAGATAGATCATACCCGTGATGGCTGGAATGAACCACAAGGGCACTATCACCGGTATGTGACGCCGAAACTGCCTTTCGAAATGTTCACCATCCTTTTTGGACCTGAGCCTGGCGGCCCATTTGCCATAGCCGCAACGGCAGCTTCGGGTACCATGGAAGTGACAGTAGGGGCAGATGAATACCATGACCCAGACCGCGCCTCCAACGCCGTACAACAGATAGAGCAGACCCAACAACAGCCCCCGGCCGGAGGCTCCCAGGGCCAGGAGGAATATGGCACCGCCCAGAACCGTCATCAGCCCGTAAGGGAGATTCTCGACCATCACCTGGGGCCTGGAATACTCGGTACACGAACTCCTCCTGTCTATGGTATCACCCGGCGCTTCAGAAAGCCCATCATGTCGTCCAGTCGCCTTCATGGTCACAATCCTAGTATCGTGAACTTGGTTATTTGCGCCTGGTTCTCGCGTGACGCGTCATCGCAACCAGAACGATGGCCCCGACCACTGTGACCAGACCCGGTGAGCTGTCGTCATCGCCGCCTGTCGTATCCGGCCTTTCGATCTCGGGTCCCTTGACCTCCTGGGTCGCGTTGGCCACTTCGCCGGTGTTGTCCGTGGCGGTGAAGTGGTAGGCATACTCGCCTTCATCCAGTCGGCACTCGTATCGGTAGACCGATCCCTGTGAATGGTCGAAATGGTCACCGACCCACGAATCCAGGGTCATGGTGAAGGGGCTGCCATCGATCTCGTTGCCATCCAGGTTAATATGGAGTTCGGGATCGCCGGTAGCCGGAGCGTGACCGTCCAGGTCGGTGTAGACCACCTTGAAGACCAGCGTCGTGTCAGCATGCCCGCTCTCCGGGTCCAGGCCGTCGAAAACGTATTCTCCACTCCCGACCCAGGAAAGGGTCGGCACGTACCAGACCGGCTCAACATGGGGACCGTTTACCAGCGCAGACGCGCCTTTCCTGTTCCAGATGTCGGTGGTGTTGAACTGATAGGAGTAATCGCCCTCATCCAGAAGGGTCTCATGGGAATAGATGGCCCCGGATGTGTAATCCCCCTCATCACCGACCCAGGACTCGAAGAGCAGGATGAATGGGCTGCCATCGATCTCGACACCCTCATGATGTGAAGCTTCGGCTGGTCGAGGCCTGCCTGGTCGTTGTCCTCGTCGGCGTACCTGACCCGGTATGTGAACCGTGTGGCCGGACCGCCGGTCTCGGGGTGGAGTCCATCCTCAAGGTAGTTGGTCGCCTGGGTCCAGGAGAGGTTCGGCGCGTGGTTTTCCACGGTGGTGAAGGTCCAGGGATTGGCGATGATGCCTGAGTCCAGCGGGTTGCCATCCAGATCCCGGGCCGATATTATCTCCACCTGATAGCTCTGTTCGAACTTCAGGGGGTCACGGTGGCTGAGGGTCAGGGTATCGTTCAATAGGGTGGTCGATGTCCATTCCTCGGTCCACTCACCAGGGTCAGGTGATATCGACCAATCCAGGGTGGTGTTCATGGTCTTGGAGAAGAGAATGGTGATATCGTCTTCGACCCGTACGCCTGGATCGCCGGATATCGGGGAGGTCTCCAGGATCATCGGTTGGAACTCGGTGGTGAAGGTCCAGGGATTGGGTCTCAATCCGGTGGTAAGCTCGTTCCCCTCGCTGCTGGTTGCGTAGGTTATCTCCACCTCATACTGTGTGCCGTACGCCAGGGGTCCTATGGGTATCAACTCCAGAAAATCATTCTCCTGGGACACGTTTTCCCAGGATTCGATCCAACCACCCTGGTCTGGGGTGATGGTCCAGATGACCGAATCGTCCATCGTGTGACTGAAAAGGATACCGATGGTCTCATGGATGTTTACCCCCTCAACACCATCCGATGGGGATGTCTGGATGATCGTCGGTCGGCTGCCGAGGGGGAATGACCATGGATTGGGCACGCCTCCCAAAGCCAGGGAACTGCCCTCGATATCCTCACCATCGACACCAAAAGAGACGGCCACGCCGGCAAAGGGTGTGGCATGGGACATGGTCACGGTGTCGTTGTCGTAGGTCGTCGCGCTCCAGGCCTGGCTCCAGTTGCCGGGGTCCTCGGGCAGGCAGCTCCATTCCAGCTTTGAAGGCTCCATGCTCTCGCTGAAGACGATGGTGATGTTCGCTTCGGGAAGGGTACCGACACCATTGTGGACCGGAGTGGTGGATAGGATACGGGGCAATGTCTCGGCAGTGAAGCTCCAGATCACATCGTCGGTCGGCGAGCCCTCGGCCACACCATCGCCATCACCGTCCAGACCCAGACCACCCAGGTCCTTTACCTCCGTCGTTACCTTGGCGGTGTACTCGGCCCCCTCGACCAGCGGGTCATCAGGGGTGAAGGTCGCCGTGCGCGAGCCCTCGTCGTAGCCGAGCGCGCCGGGAACCGGAGTCTCGTTCGTATCCTTGATCTGGAAGCTCGATCCGGTCAGGGTCGAGGCCTGGACCCGCTCGCTGAAGGTGACCTCAATGTCTGTTAGAAGGTTGACATTCCCGGCTTGGCTGGTTGGGATCTTTTTGGTGATCTTTGGAGGG
>CAYSUX010000073.1:0-11488 GCA_964434315.1 uncultured archaeon | reverse complement strand
CGTGGTCGATCTTTGCTTTTTGCAAGTGCTGCAGGATCACGCTCGCGGGCCGGGTCGGTGTGATGTAGATGCCGCCACCGTGCTTCAGCATGGCCCGAATGATCCGTTGGGTCAGGTCATGATACTCCTCGGTCGGTCCGAAGACCGTTACAACCTTTCCAGATTGTTTGAAGCGCTTGATCAGTTGTTCCTCCATGGTCGCCATAGATCACACCCACCTATGAGTACATCGTGCTCTGTCCCTCATGCCCCCATTTCAACAGGGGTACGACAGCCAATCCGAAGGGGGTCAATTCCACAACATAGCGTGAGCGGGAATGTTTGGTACCCCGCATCTTCACGACCTGTAAAGTGCGTAACAGATCACCACGCCTCTGGATGTTCCCCAGCAGGACGATACCGTCGGCAACCGCCTCCTCGACACCGAATACCGAATAGGTCTGCACCGAACCACCGACAACGGTCTCGGAAATGAGCATCGTGGTACATCCGAAGGTTGCCAGGAACTGGCCCAGACGGAAGATGAAGGAACGAATGTTGGCCTTGGTCTGAAGCTGATAACAGATGGCTGTTATCGAATCGATGACCAGGCGAGTGACCGCCAGTTCATCGACGATATCCTCGAAGGCTCCCAGCAGGGCATCCATATCCTGAACCGTCAATTCCCGGTTCTCGATACCAAGGCGGTCATTGATGATGGTCAGGTCGAAGATGTTGAGATGACCGTCCTTCACAAGTTGGTCATTGAAGAAACCATAGGTACGAAGGTTCTCCAGCAACTTGGAACTGGGTTCGGTAACGGAAATGAAGCAGGTCGTTTCCCCGTTCTTGGCCCCGTTGATGAGGTATTCCATAGCCAGCGTCGTCTTTCCCGAACCAACGGTACCCGAGACGAGCAGGGTATTACCCAGGGGGATACCGCCGTGGAGGATGTTATCCAATCCGGAAATACCTGTCAGACATTTCTCTCTGGGACGGCCGCCCCGTGGGTCTACGGTGACCTCGGTAGCTTCCGAGATAGAGGATTCAGTTGAGCTTAATGCCAAAGGATTTCACCTGCCAGTTTAGTTATTATCTATTATCTTAAGTAGTTTCCCCAGGATCCGGAGATTCCAGATATGCCGATTTTTCAAGATAGGAGCGGAATCGCTTGCGGATCGTCCGTTTGTTGAACTGCGCGGCCTGACACTCGCTGAATATCTTGGCCAGCTCCTTCTGATGCTCCTCGGGAATGGCTCCCCATTCAACCGGTTCCGGCTTCTGGGGCATGTATTCGTTGTAATCTACCTCCTTCTGAGCCTCAAGAAGCCCCTTGAACCGTTCCTGGACCAGGTCAGCGAAATAGGTCTCGGTCTCCTTCTCGGTCCGGCTGTAGACATTGATGAGCTCCTGCTCGACCGCCTCACCCAGTTCCTCCAGCTCCACCCCTTCGGGCAGGAATCGGCTGAACCACGAACCATCCTCTCTGAGGGGGTCTCGGTGGAGTCGGTTGTAGGCATCGATCAGAGGGGTCTCGTACTCTTCCTTGGCCATAATAAAGGCACATCCCGATGATGACGAAACATAGACGAACGCTATTTAGAGGTTGTGGTGCCCGCCCGGTACCCGCCCATGGTATGAACGATCATGGGTTATGAAGGTATACGGTCCCCATTCGATAATCCGATCGAACAGGGCATCCCGAAAGCATGCTCGACCCCGGCCCTTGGGTTGTGACCCGATCGAGTTCAGCCAGAAGGTCCGTCCTGTGCCATCACGGTCGGCCTGTGGTCAGGCTCGCCGGAAGGGTAGAGGGGACGGATGTCCCGAACAGGTCCAGTCGTGATTGGCCCTGCCTGACCCTGACCGCCTTTTCCAGGCCTCCTTCGGCAGCCAGGAGCCTTTGATGGTCATCCAGATAATCACAGGCAAAACGATTGAGGTAGGAGCCGGTATCCTGACCATCGGCAGCCTGTAGCGAACCTATGTAACGTCCCCTTTCAGTGGGAAAGACCATGGGAGGATAGCCTGCCTGTTCCATCTGGTAGTTGAACAGCTCCCGTCCCAATATCCCGTTTCCGTGGGAGAAAGGGTGTAGCTGACCCCATTGATGGTGGAATACGCAAGCGGCCTCGAATGGATGATATCCATCCTTGAGCTTATGGGAATTGAAGACCAGACCCTCCATCTCCTCGGACAGCAGAACCGCGGGCACGGGTACAAAGCTGGAACCCTGGAGAGTGGCGTCATCCCCTCTCAGTTGACCCCCGTCTTCGAAAACACCCCGGGCCAGTATCCGGTGGTACCGAAATATCCGGGAAAGGTCGAGAGGACCGCGAGCCTGGACCATGGTATCGAATAGCTCATCCAGATTCAGTAGCAACTTCACCTGGTTGAGCGTGATATGGGAAGGTAGTGTCTCTTCCAGCAGTATCGCGTTGAGCTGGAGGCGGGTCAACTCGGTTCCGGCCAGGGCCAGGGTGGCCTGCAGATGTGATATCTTGAAATGCTGGCGAGCCTTGATGATCTCGTTGGCGTTCATCAATTGCCTGGCGGCCCGGTGATCGAATCTGGCCTTCTCAAGCGATTCCAGGGTATCGATATCAAAAAAAGCCGAATCAAAAGAGCGTGAGGATACCCGGGCTTTGGTTTCCACCGCCTTGGCCTCGAACCAGGAAGCGTGGGACTGTTCCAACCGCTCCAGTTCCCTGGGGGATGGGGCATTGGCGCCCAGGTAGCGTTGCAGTTTGTGCACCTGACCATCGACCTTGATCGATCGAACTAAATAGTAGTAGGATTTACCAGAGATGGTCTTACGAGCAACATAGACCATGGTCTGTTGACTTGGTTCCACCTATAATAACTTTCCCTGACAGGGGTGGGGTTAGCTGGTTGGTGGTTAAACGGTTAGATGTCCGTGTGTTTATCGCAGGTCATCCATTGAACGATAGCCTGCCCAACTTGATGGCTTAATGCCCGGAAGACCTCTTGACCCTTATACAGGATCCTTTAACATTGTGACAGGAACGATGGCGTGTAATTATAGAATCTGGTCCGGGGGATTGACTTTTGATAAAAGCGTTTCGTTTCGTTCTTCCCTGTCAGGCTATGGGGAGTTGTCGCGTTACAATATAATATACAAATACAATACACAATTCGCCAATACACCAATTCGCCAACTTACCCCTTCAGTTCCTTTGTCATATACTTTCCCATCTCCTTCGGGTGGACCGCACCCCATATCTGCTTCAGGTCATCGATCGAGACTTGCCTGAGCATGGCCATCATTCCCCAGAACAATCCCAGGCCGAACAGACTGGCCAGCCCCAGCATCCACCAACCTTCGATGGTTATGGTATTTGCCAGTACGTACAGTATCGAAGAGACCGCGAACCCGGAAAAGATCATATACAGAATTCGATATGAAGAGTGCAATCGTATCTGCCGGTAGGTCTCGAACTGAGCGATGACCAGTGCCAGTGCCGTGGTCATCAGCAGCGCCCAGGCAGCGCCCAGGGATCCCATTCCACCCAGGGTGAAGCCACCGAGATAGGGTATATGACCGGGTACCAGCAAGCCGATCAGGATGATGGTCCCGAGCCCCTGGACCAGACCGACCCGGGCAGCGAGGTCGGGCCGATCGATGGCCCTCAGCACGATCCGGTAGGGTCTAAGGAAGATCCTTAACAGCACCATCAAAGAGAGTAAACGTAGCAGAAGGTAACCGTTCTCATTGGCCACTCCCGATGAAAGCAGGACCAATATCGTTGGTTTGGGAAGCGCCCAGAACACCGCCACTATCGGGATGGAGATCAAGGCCAACCAGCGTTCCACCTGGTGCACCCGTTCCCTGACGTTCGTTCGGGTATCGCCCTTGGCGTGCATGGCCGAGAGCTGGGGAAACAACAGGGTCTCCACCGCGGTGACCAGGGCAAGCAATATCAAGACCAGTCTCTGGATGCCGTAAAAGGCTCCCAATTCCCTGGTGTTGCTGAAGATACCCAGAACCACCTTGTCGAAATAGTTCGTCGCGCTCGTCACGATCATTACGAACATCAACGGTCGGGCGAATTTGTAATAGGACCGAGCATATTCTTTCTCGGGCTTTTTTATGGGATACTTTCGTAACAAGATAAAAGATATTATCAGGGTTACCGAGATCCCGAGGATGTACGCGTTACCCAACCAGAGGACACCCAGGCCCGGTTCCACGATCCCCTTGTGGACCATGACCGCGACCACGCACATGATGCCCAATCGAATGATGTTGCCGATAAGGGTCGGTATCGCGGTCTTGGCGGTCTCCTGTCGGGCAACGAATGTGGCGTTGGGAACCCCGTTGACAAAGAACAGCAGATAGTAGACCAGGATTATCAGGATCAGACCGGCGCTGACATCGGTCAGTGGTTTGTCCAGAACATAGAGCCATATTCCCAGAGCGCTCAGGACGATCAGGGCCAGCATGGCCAGAAGGCCGATCCGAATGGCTGCGAAGGTGCCGATACAACGGCCGAGGTCCTGTCCCTCGGAGATACGCTTCACATGCGCCTGACGAAATCCGAGCAGCCCGATAAAGGTGAAACTACCGACGAGAGAGAGGGCGAACGCAAGCTCACCCAGAGCTCGTTGACCCATGTAGACAAGGATCAGCTTGATGGCCAACCAACCCAGTATCGCCGCTGTCAGCTCACTGGTCAGTAGCAGGGTCATCTTGCGGGAGGTTACCATGCTCGCGCCTCTTACATTGGAATGGTAATAAAGATGGAGGCCGGTTCTTTGGTATAGCCCTCTACCCCGCGCCTGGACCTCGAGTCCGAACTTGACCGGCCGGAGCCGGCCACCCTGTCGGTCAGTTCAAATATCCGAGGCTCCTAGGGGTAGGCCCCATGGCCGAATCGTCGATGAAAACCCCTGGTGAACATCCCCTGCCCCCGCCTTCCTATGGCGGTTCGGGCCAACCGGGTCAGGCGACCCCCGAGGACCTGGTAGAGCTTTGGAGGGCCTTTTTCACAACCACCCCCTATCTCGAGCCAGGCCACAAGGTGGAATACGATAACCAGGGTCGTCCCCTCGAAAGACTGCCGACCTATGCTGACCGGATCCGTGAACTGGCCGGCCTCTACCCGAAGGTACGCTCCCTGGAGGTATCTTTCGAGGAGGTGGATGATTTCTCACCGGCCCTGTCAGCCTCCCTGTTGCAGCGACCCAAGGATGCCAAGCAAGCAGCCGAGCTGGCGGTGCTGGAAGAGGTTCCCGAGGCCGAGCGAGAAAGGGTTCGCAGGGAGGGTCTGGGAAGGATAGATATCAGCGTGGAGCCCACCGAGATACCACGAGAGCAGGTGGGGGTGGAGGTTCGAAACATTCGCAAGGAGCATCTGAACCGGTTGATCTCGGTGAAGGCCCTGGTCCGGAAGGCCCTTGAAGTGCGACCCAGAGTGACCCTTGGCCATTTCGTGTGCGAATGGCAGAACCATATCAATCGAAAGGCCCAGGATTTCTTCATCTTCAGGGAACCCAGGCTGTGCCGGGATACCGATTGTAAATGTACCGACCATCGGTTCATAGCCGAAAGGTCCATCTTTGTTGATTCCCAATCCCTGGAGGTTCAGGAGTTTCCCGAAGCCCTGCCCTCCGGTGCCCAACCCGAGAGGTTGATGGTCTATGCCGAGGGGGCGCTGGCAGCCCGGATCATGCCCGGTGACAGGGTGGTCATCAACGGGATCCTGCGTCAGCGACAGAAGCGCAAGGGCGGCCAGCCCCTTACCACCTTCGACATCTATCTTCACGCGATATCCATCGACGAACGGGATACCGATTTCGAAGAGATCGAGATAACGGAGGAGGATCGGGAGAATATCATGGATTTCGCCCATCAACCGAACCTTCGTCAGCGGGTCGTCGCTTCAATAGCGCCATCCATCTATGGCATGGAGATGGCGAAAACGGCCATCGCGCTCATGCTCTTTGGCGGTGTATCCAAGAAATTGCCCGACAAGACCCGCATCCGGGGCGACATACACATGCTACTGGTGGGCGACCCCGGCATCGCCAAGAGCCAGCTTCTCAGGTATGTTAGCAAACTTGCCCCCAGGGGCATTCTGACCTCCGGGAAATCCACCACTTCCGCGGGATTGACGGCCGCCGCTGTTCGGGATGAGTTCGGCGACGGGCGTTGGACCCTGGAGGCCGGCGCGTTGGTCATGGCCGATGGCGGGATCGCCTGTATCGATGAGATAGACAAGATGTCAGAAGGCGATACGGCCTCGATGCACGAGGCCATGGAGCAACAGACGATATCGGTGGCCAAGGCCGGTATCACCGCCGAGCTTCAGGCCCGTTGCACGATACTGGGAGCCGCCAATCCAAAGTATGGTCGCTTTGACCAGACCGAATCACTTCATTCACAGATAAAACTGCCTCCCACCCTCCTCTCCAGGTTCGATGTGATCTTTGCCCTGGCCGATGAGCCAAATCCCGACAAGGATGGCAAGCTGGCCAACCATATCCTGGCCTCCCACCACGCCGGTGAGCTCTTCAAACAGGAAGAAATGAATATACTCGATGAGAAGCACAGGGAGGAATCCGAGCATGCCGGGAGTATGACCTCCCCCAGTCTGGACCAGAAGATCCTGCGCAAGTATCTGGCCCTGGCCCGTCGGGAGTACATGCCGATATTGAGCAGATCCGCCCGGGATCGATTGCAAAAATACTATGTTCGTATGCGTTCGACCTACCATGGTGACAAGGAAAATGTCAAGGAAAAGGACAAGGTCAGCATCACGCCCAGACAACTGGAGGCTCTGGTCAGATTATCCGAGGCCTCGGCCCGTATGCATCTGAGACAGGAGGTCACCGACAAGGATGCCTTGCTTGCCATCGATATCATGGAGCATTTCATCGAGCATCTGGCCCATGGTGATGTGGATAGCTTCATGTCGGAGTTCTCGGCTGATGAAAGGGCCACCGAGCGAGCCAATCTGGAACCCAAGGTCGCCATCATGAATACACTCAACCGGCTGGCGAACCTCTCCCCGGACGGATTGGTCGAGAAGGATGAGTTGATCAAGGAGGCGATGGAGATGGGTCAGGTCACTCAGAAGAAAGCGAATTGGGCCTTCATGGTATTGCGAGAAGAGGGCAAGATCCTGGAGCGGTCAGGGCGATTCGTCGCCTATTGAGGGGATTTGAAATAGCATGCGATCGAGTGACCTTTCCAGACGATTGGCCAGGGTTTCGGATTTTAATACCCCTCGTCTGAAGCTTGAACAGTATTCAACCCCTCCCGATACCGCCGCGGCCATGCTACTCGAGGCCCATCGGCGGGGTCATATCGAGGATTGCCGGGTTGCCGATCTGGGTTGCGGTCCCGGCAGGTTGCTGGTGGGGGCCGCCTTGCTGGGAGCCCGGAGTGTTGAGGGCGTGGATATGGACGACGGGGCACTGGAACAGGCCCGACGGGCCGCTGCCGACGCCGAGGTGATCGATGTCTGTTCCTTTACCCGGGTCGAGGTTAGCCATTGGGAACAACAGGTGGATACCGTGGTCATGAATCCCCCGTTCGGTTCCCAGCGCCGGATGGCCGACCGACCGTTCGTCGAGAAGGCTCTCCAGGCTGCCCGACACATCCATTCGCTACATCTTGACATCGGTCAGGATTACTGGAAGAGGACCCTGAAGCCCAGGGGCCTTGAGGTCGAGACCGTGCAAAGGTTTATTATCAAACTGCCTTACACATATCCCCATCATACCCGATCATCAACTACCATCGAGATGGTCCATCTGTATATAGAGACCAAGAGGTAAATGAATGACCGAAGACCAAATAGTAATTCCTGGAGATTTCATCAGCACCAGTGAAGAGCACACTCCCGGACCGGGAGTTTTCGAAGAGGACGGCAACCTTTACGCCAGCCAGACCGGTACGCTCAGATTCGACGATGACGAGTTCAAGGCCCTGGTGGACCCGGTGACGAACACCGTCATCGACCTGAAGCCCAGAATGGAGATAATCGGCCAGGTCCAGCGTATCAAGGAGTCAGCCGTTGTAATGAAGATCATAGCGGTGATCGACAAGGGCACCCGGATCAATGTTGAACTGGAGGCCACATTGCATGTCTCCAAGGTGGCCCGTGAGTATGTCGATCGGCTACGCGACCGATTCCGACTCCTGGACTCCATCAGGTCCCGGATACTATCGGTCGATCCCTCGGTCCAGGTGGAGACCGCCTACCGTGAAGGTGGGGTGGTGAGCGCCCTGTGCGGCTCTTGCCGGGAACCCATGACCTTGAAGGGGCATGACCTGTGGTGTGAGAAGTGCGAGCGAAAGGAGTTTCGACAGCTATCCTCCGCCTATGGCCAGGCGGCGACCTAGGGGAGCCAGTGCTCCGCCACATCGACTATCCAAGAACGCTGACCGGGACCACATTTCTGGTCCTGCTGGTCCTGCTGGTCATCCCGACCAATGCCCAGGCCCAGCCCTTGACCGCGATTGCCAACGGGGAGTCACACCTGTTGATCGTCGAGACCGGTACCAGTGTGATCTTCGAAGGAAACCTGTCGGGCTTGAACATGGACAATGTCACCGAATACGGCTGGCATTTCAATCGCTCCCACCTGAGCCGTATCAACGAGAGCGTCATCTACCATGATCTGTTCGCCGAGGGGGTCTACAACGCCACCTTCTATGTCCGGTTCGACAACGGTAGTCGGTCAGAGAAGCTGGTCCTGGTAATCGTCCATTTCGAGCAAGAAGATGAGCCAAGACCGGTGTGGTACTGGTTCTTCACCATGCTGGGCCTCGGTGAGATCCTCACGGGTTCCTATCTTTTCTGGGCCACCTGGCGATTCAAACAGAATCGGATATACCTTCACAAGGCCAAGATATATCTGGAGCTGACCGGGAAGAAGTGATCTTATTACCTCATTTTGCGGAGGTTGTTGTCAGCGCCTTCCAACACCCGAGATACCGATCTGTGGCAAAGCGATCTTCTTGTCTTGTCAGCTCGTTCAGGTACTATCCTTGTAGCGTAGTAATAGCGTGGCCAGGCCAAGGAAGGAGATACTGACGATGACCAGGGTCAACAACGCGCCGACCCAGCCGGTGGCCAGACTTCGATCCTGAAAGCCCAGTAACTTGAGCGTTTGCAGGGCCTCGTTCTTGCTGGTGAACTCGGACAGGAGAGGCACCGCCGACGAGCGCACATAATGGGTGATGGTTATCTTCTGGATAGTGTGACCGATCTCTCCCACAAAGAATTCCCAGAGAAATGTGAAGACCGTCCCGCCCATCAAAGGGTGTTTCAGGGCCGCTGTGATGGCAAAGTAGACCGCGGTATAGGCTGCCACCGACAGGAATATCAAAAGCAGACTGATGCCCAACAGGCCCAGGTTATCGAACACCGCGGCGCTACCCGCGGCGCTGACATAAAAGAAGTAGAAGATCACAGTTGGAGCCCAGACGATGGCGGTGATCAGGGGCACCGCCGCAGCGTATTTGTAGAACACTATCTCGAAACGGGTCAGGGGTCCGGTCATCAACAGAGGTAAGGTCTTATCCTCCTTTTCATCCTGGATTAGACTGGTTGCCAGGCTCAATGTCACAACCAGCAACATCAGCCGTAAGAAGAAACCATAGAAGACACTCAGGAAGTTCTGCACGGTCTTCTTTTCGAGTTTGGTCTCTTCTATGGTCAAGTAGCCCTCGTCATAGTATTCTTCCCGTATCACCCGGTCACCATCAGCATCCACATCAAGGTCATCGACATTCCTGTGCCAGTAAAAAGCGCCGATGTTGGGCAAGAGCATGATGGCGATCAACACGTAGGTGGCCGGGCGGTAGATCAACCGGCGGAAGGTATCCGCCATCAATGCCACACCTTTGGTGGGAGCGTCAGCCAGGATACGCTTGACTAGCTCCTCCATTGAGCACCTCCCACCAGATAGGTGTAAAGTGTCTCCAGGTTGTCATCGGGGGAGACCACCTCACTGGCCATTATCCCCTCTTCCACCAGCAAGTGTGGAAGTTCACGGTAGAAATATCTGGAGCTGTGGGTCTGGATCTCGACCCTCGGTGGGTCCTTGATCTGTGAAGGATGTCCAAGCAGAGCGATCTTACTCACCGATGGAAGGCTCAGCAGGTTATGGGCCAACCGTCGCTGCTCCTTCGGGTCGCGGGGGGTGATAACGACCCTCTGGGGAATATGCTCGACCATCTCCCTGATGGTACGCCGATGACCATGGGCGATTATCCTTCCGTTGTTGATCAGGACGATGGAATCGGTCAGGGCTTCGATATCCTGGAGAATATGAGAGGAGATGAGCACCGACTTGCCCTTGTCGGACCATTGTCTGATATTTTCCATGATCAGCCGCCGGGCACTGGGGTCGGTGCCCTGAAAGGGTTCGTCCAGGATCAAGAGTTGTGGGTCATGACCCAGGGCTCGGGCCAGTTTCACCTTCTGGCGCATACCCCTGGAATAGGTGCCCAGTTTCCGGTCCATGGCCTCATCGGCAACCTCCAGGCGCCGAAGCAGGACCCTGGCTCGTGCCTGGGCCTTGCTCTTTGGCAGCCCCTGCATTTGCATCTGGAAGGTCAGATAGGAGACGCCGGTCAAATTCGAGGTCAGACAATCGTGCTCTGGAACATACCCGATCCTCGAGAAGATATCGATATTCCTGGGGCTCTCACCCAGAATATTTATCTGGCCCAGGGTGGGATGGAGCAATCCCAATATCAGCTTCAGAAAGGTCGATTTGCCAGCCCCGTTGGGACCCAGCAGGCCCGTTATACCGGATGGGATGGTGAGGTTGACATCGGTCAGGCCCAACACTTGACCATAGCTCTTGGCCAGGTTCTGGACCTCGATGATCGGCAGGGGTGCCACTGTGAAGTTCGCCTCTATGGCAGGGGGAATTATCGTTCGCTCTGCGTTCGAACCAGGCTCAGCCTTCATATCTTCGCCTCCTCGGTTCCGAGACGGTACAGGATAAAACCCACGCAAGCGGCCATTATCAGGAAGAGAGAGCCAAAAGCCGCGCCAAAGCTCACCGAGATGGTGTAATCCACATCCAGTAACGTATGGCCCACCACATCCAGGCAACGCAGTAATGAAAGCAGGTAGAAATTGTCATTCCCGGTCTGTTCGGCAAAGGCCTCGGCCAGGAAGAGGCTGACCAGGACCGTGATGAAGATGCCGACGACCGGCCAGTACTTCCGGGAGGTGGAAGCCGAGAAGGCCAGCCCTATCAGGCCAAAGACCATGACATAGAGCAGACCGTGAAGGAGAACTGCGCCCAGGGTCCAGAGCTTCGATATGACGTACGAAGCGCCTCCCTCCACGAAACCCATCTGGGTGAACCAGACCAGAAGGTTGGGGAAGATGACCACCAGGAAGAGGACCATGCAGGTAGTTAGCAATCTGCCCGCCAGGTAATCGGATTTGGATATGGGGCGTGAGAGATATAGCACGATGGATTTGTCGCCCAGGTCGGAGCTGATGTAACGTCCGGG
>CAYSUX010000072.1:0-11491 GCA_964434315.1 uncultured archaeon | reverse complement strand
GTACGGCTTGTCATCCGGATAGGATTCGATGACCTCTCCCTGGAATACCGATTCGTAAATCTCGCTGAAGGACAGGTCATCATCGATCGCCTCCTCCTCAGCATGTTCGGTGATCCGCACTCTATTGGCTTTGAGGGCCTTGGCTATCAATTCGGTTTCCATGTTGATGCATCTCCGACCTGGGATATAACCTTTGGGATGGATAATCCTTAAACCTCGACCCGGCTGTCAGGCCATGGCTCGCCGTACCCGCCGCCAGGCCATGGGACAGCACTTCCTCGTCGATGAGGCCATGTCCGACCGGATCGTGGAGGCGGCCGGACTGACCGGGAAGGACCGGGTGCTGGAGATCGGTCCCGGCCATGGCGCGCTCACCGAACGGTTGATGAACATCTGCCCTGTGACGGCCATCGAGAGGGACGAGGTACTGGCGGCGACCCTGCGGGCCCGCTGGGGTCACAAGACGAACCTGGAGCTGGTGGAAGGCGATGCCCTCAAGATCGACTGGCCCCCCTTTACCGCCCTGGTCGCCAACCTGCCCTACAGCGTGGCCACGCCCATACTGTTGCGGCTTCTGGAGGGGACGCAAGCGGGCGGGCAAGCAAGCGGGCGAACAGGTAAGCAAGCGAGTGGCCCAACGGATGGACAACCGGGCGCACAGGCGAACAGACAGGCGGCAACCGGCAAGCCGGCCTGGCGGGTGGCGGTGGTCATGGTCCAGTCCGAGGTGGCCCGCAGACTGGTGAGCCGGGACGGACGGGGTTACGGGCGCCTGTCGGTGGCGGTGGCCTACCGGGCCAGGGCCCAACAACTCTTCAAGGTCGGTCGCGAGGCCTTCTCACCTCAACCCCGGGTCCATTCCGCGGTGGTCAGACTGGAACCCCTGGCCGAGCCTCCCTTTGCGGTGGACAACGAGGCCTTCTTCTTCGAGGTCGCGGCGCGGATATTCAACCATCGTCGCAAGACCCTGCGCAATTGCCTGCGGCTGGCCTGGCCCGAGCTGGAACCGGAGGGATTGGAGGGCCTCGACAGACGGCCCGAGGAGCTGGTACCGGCCGAACTGGCCGAACTGGCCGACAGGATATGGCCCAGGCTAAAGGATGAAGGGCATTAGGAGCGATGGATGGATTGGAAGGTTCACTCTTCCTTCTTGGGTCCACCGGCCTGCTTCTCCAGCAGGTCCTCGATGCGTTTGAGGTGTTCGACACCGGTGGAATCCTCGATGTACTGGGAGATGACCGTGCGTACCTTGCCCGGATCGGGAACTCCGTAGAGGGTATCGGTGGGTGAGGCGCGGGCCTTGGTCACCGAGCGCTTGGAGCCGCCGGCGACACCCAGGCTGACCCCTTCGACATTCTTACCAGCGCCTACAACGGCAATGGAGTCGTCGGAGCCGGTGCCGATACCGGAGCCGGTCAGGGGGTTCACGTTCCCGAAGTTAAAGATGCGACCGATGATCCCCTGCTCCATCTTCAGGTCCTCAATGTGATTGTGGCGGATGATGCGCTCGTCCTTGGTCAGCAGGAAGTCGTTGGTCAGGAGGATGCGCAGGTTGGTGATGTAGTAGATGAACGAGCGGCGGTACCAGTCGGTCATGAAAAGGCCAACCAGACCGAAACCAACCGTGAGGCCGGGCAGGAATGCCACATAGAGGTCCTCAAGGGACTCGGCGCCCTTTGTGCGCCCGTACCATGTTTCCACACCGAGGCCTATGATAATGATGAAAAGATAGAAGAAGAAGACCTTGGTGCCACCGGCCTCTATGGCGAAATGGCGGGCCAGGAAACCGATCACGAATAGTACGATGGCCCAGATGAAAGTGGCGAGGGCCACCTCGCCGGAGCCTCCGGTCGTGTCCTCCAACCATCCGACACCCCCTTTCAGTTTATCGACCGATGCCAGTGATGCCCAGACCCCCTGGGCAAAGAAGACATATGTCAATGCCCCCCAGATGATCAGGATCAAAAAGACAAAGTAGAGGTGTGTGAAGGAGAGCACGTGGGGCTTCACCTTCAGCTTCAGCTCTTCGTTTTTCAGCAACTGGACGTCGACCATGGCCTAGACCCATTACCGTTGAGCTTACCTGACATATATATTTGTCGGTTGAACACCTGGCGTAAGTTCTTGGTAAAAAAAGCCGATTTCGCCTAACTCGAATAGTAGTTCAGGTCCGGTGGTTCGGGCTTGAGACCCTTGCGGACACGGATCTCCCGGGTCAGTTCACTGAGCAGCTCACGGGGCACCGGCTCGTAGCCCATGAACTCGGTGGTCCAGAGGGCGCGACCCTGGGTGGCCGAGCGGATGGCATTGGCGAAGCCGAACATCTCCGCGATGGGGGACTTGCCGACGATGGTGGCCATATCGCCTTCCTGATCCATATCCTCGATGACGGCCCGACGCTGGTGTAACTCCCTTGAGACATTACCCATAAGGTCCTGAGGAACATTGACAAAGACCTTCTGCTTTGGTTCGAGCAGGGTGACCCCGCCTGAGACCATGGCTCCGTAGATGGAGCGGCGAACGGCTGGTATGACCTGCGCCTCACCCCGATGGATGGCATCCTCGTGGAGCTTGGCATCCACCAGGATCATCTTGGTACCGGTGAGCAGCTCCTCGGCCCGGGGACCGCGGTTGACCACTTCCTTGAAACTCTTGACGAGAAGCTCACGGGTCTCGTACAGGTACTGGATACCCTTGGTGCCATCGATGAGCATACAGTTGTTCTCGATGGACAGGACGCCTCTGGCCTGCACCTTCTCCATGCCCAGGTCCATGAGCTGACGGGCTACCTCCTTGGACTTGCGTATGGCCCCGATGGGGATCTTGCCCTCCTGCATCTCCTTGAGGACCGCCTCTTCCAGGGGCTGGCAGATGAAGTAGAAACGGTTGTGTTTATTGGGTGATTTACCTTCCCATGAACCCGGGGAGGGTTTCTGGATCGTCTCCCGGTATACCACGATGGGTGGGGAGGTCTTGATGGGGACACCGTATTCCTTGGTAATACGATACTCGGTTATCTCCAGATGGAGCTCGCCCATGCCCGACATCAGGTGCTCGCCGGTTTCCTGGTTGATGTCCACCTTGATGGACGGGTCGGCCTTGGCAACCTTGTGGAGGGTTTCCACCAGCTTGGGCAGGTCCTTCATATGCCTGGCCTCGACGGCCACGGTCACCACCGGTTCGGAGTAATGAACGATACGCTCGAAAGGCTCCATCTCGCCGTCGGAGCAGACCGTGGAACCGGCTATCGCGTCCCGCAGACCCGAGACCGCCACGATGTTGCCGGCCAGGACCTGATCCACAGTGATACGGTCCGCGCCAACGAATACGCCCACCTGCTGGACCCGATTGGGTTTGGGCATACCGATGACATGCAGCTCCTGACCTTTCCGGACCGTACCGGAGAACAACCGTCCAACTGCTATCTCACCGGCATGAGGGTCCTGAACGATCTTGGTTACCATCAGAGTGACCATTCCCTTGGGGTCGGTCAACACCATGGAAGTACCAAGCTTGCTATCGGTCTCGCCGTGCCAGATGTGAGGGATACGGTACTTCTGGGCGGTCTCGGCGTTGGGCAGGTGGTTTATGACCATATCCAGCAGCACCTCATGCAGGGGTGCCAACTTGGCCAGTTCCTTCTGACTCTCCTCGGCCAGGTGCTTGTAGATGTCCCCGAAGCTGATGCCCTTCTTCTGCATATAGGGCACCGAGGTGGCCCAGTTGTGGTATGCCGAACCAAAGGCGACTGAACCATCAGCGGGATCGACCTTCCATTCTCCCTTGAATTCCTTGGGGACCATCTTGGTTACAAGCTGATTGACCTGGATGATGATCTTGGCGAAGCGCTGTTGCATATCCTCGGGGGTCACTTTCAGCTCGTTGATGAGCCGGTCAACCTTGTTGATGAAGAGGACCGGACGAACCTTCTCCTTGAGCGCCTGACGGATGACGGTCTCGGTCTGGGGCATGACCCCCTCGACGGCGCAGCAGACGACCACGGCGCCGTCAACGGCGCGCATGGCGCGGGTGACATCGCCTCCGAAATCCACATGGCCGGGAGTATCGATCAGATTTATCAGATGTTCCTCGCCTTTTACCTCGTGGACCATGGAGACGTTGGCCGCGTTGATGGTGATACCTCGGGCCTGCTCCTGCTCGTCGAAATCCAGCAACAACTGCTTGCCGGCCAACTCCTCGGACATCATCCCGGCTCCGGCGATGAGATTGTCGGAGAGGGTTGTCTTGCCGTGGTCGATGTGGGCGGCGATGCCGATATTACGAATAAACTTCGGCTTGTCCATCAAGGACGAGGCCTTGCTAATGTTGTCTTCTTTGCGGCCCATACTCTTTCACCATTGTATTTTTGATCTTTGAATTGATTTATCATCGGGCGGATTCAGCGCGACGTTCAACCTCCTCCCGCTTGGATACGGCAAAGGAGTCGGTGTTATTGTCAGCGGCCTTCCTGAGCTCACGAGCCAGGCTGCCGGCGATGGTTAGTTTGGTCTTGTGGGAACCCTGGATGGCGCCCTCACTGATGTTACGCAAAGCGAAATCCAGTCTGCGTGAAGGTGACATGTCAACCGCCTTGAAGATGCGGATGCCGCCGTAACGCAGGGAAGTAGTGCCCTCCTTGGGAGAGCTGTTCTCGATGGCGGTGACCAGAACCTGCACCGGATTCAGATCGCCCTTCTTGCCCACTATGGCGAAGGCCTCCCGCACGACCGCGTAGGCCTTGTTCTTCTTACCGGTGTATTGCTCGGTGCGCATCATATCATTGATGAGACGCTCCACGACCGTCACCCTGGCCTTGGCAAAGGGGCGGTTGGCGTGTCGAGCTCCGGTGTGGGGTAGCCGGAACGAGTGAAGATTGATGTAGCGAGCCAACCCTGGATCGGAGACGACGACGTCGGAGAGGTCCCAGCGTCCAAAGAGTAACTGCTTAGGCAGCTTGATCTCCGGTTCCTCCGGTTCTTCAGGTTCAACCTCCTCTTCCCCGGTCTTCGCTTCGACCTCCGGTACAGGTTCCTCGGCCGGGGTCTGGTCCTCATCCGCCTTGACCACGGACTCGGGTTCTGGCTCTGACCCTGCCTCGGTCCGGGGTTCCGGCTTTGGCTCGGGTTCTGCCTTTGGGGGCTCAGGCTCAGCATCAGCGGTCGTTGGTTCGGGTTCGGCCTTTGCCTCTTCGGTCTTGGGTTCGACCGCCGGCTCGGGCGTTTCCTGTATGGTCGGTTCGTCTTCGGTGGGTTTTGCGCTCTCGTCAGCCATGATCTCACCGCCTAACGTACCGGCTTCTCCTTACGACCGCGAACCATCTCGTAGAGGCTCACGTTGTTCACCTTGACCACCCGATAACGCACACCGCCCAGGTCCCCGTACGAACGGCCCATGCGGCCACCGATGCCCTCGATCAGCACCTCGTCGTGCTCGTCGATGAATGTTATGGCATGGTTACCCGGGGCGAAGGCCGTGATCTGGCGTCCGTTCTTGATGAGTTGGACCTTGACGCACTTGCGGATGGCGGAGTTGGGCTGCTTGGCCTCGATACCCACCTTCTCCAGAACGATACCCCGGGCCTGGGGAGCGCCCTCCAGGGGGTCGGTCTTCTCTTTTAGACGCAGGGTGTGCTTCTTGTAATATCGGTCCGACCAGCGAAAGCGCTGCCGGTCCTTGCGAAGCTTGTTGGCTGCAAAAAGTCCATTGGGCAAACTTATCACCTAACCCAACCATCATTACAGAGAGCGGGTGTAGTGCCCCGCCGATGGCGGGAACTACTTAAAGGCTTTGGCCGGATATGGGTGGATAACCGCCAAAACATTCTCATTCTTTCCCTTCGAATATAGATAACGGACTTTAGATAACGGACTTTCCATGGAACTCAAACAGCGATTGACGCACGCGAGGCCCCTCATCCTGGACGGCGCCACAGGCTCCGAGCTCACCCGCCGCGGAGTGGACACGAGCCTTCCGTTGTGGAGTGCCCCGGCACTGCTGGAGGCCCCTGAGACAGTGAAGGCCATCCATATCGATTATGTGGCCGCCGGGGCCGACATGATCACCGCCAACACCTTCCGGACCCATCGCCGTTCGATGGCCAAGGGAGGGTACGAGGAACGAGCGCGGGAGCTGACCCATCTGGCGGTGGACCTGGTCAGGGAGGCCATCGACGAGGGCCTGGCACGAAGAGCGAGAGGAGATGAAGGTGAAACGGTCCTGGTGGCCGGTTCGATGGCTCCGCTCGAGGATTGCTACTCACCGGAACTGGTGCCATCTCGGGAGATGTGCGCCGCGGAGCATTGCCTGATGGCGCGGTGGCTGGTCGAGGCCGGAGCTGACCTGCTCCTGATCGAGACCATGAACTGTGTGCGCGAGGCCCTGGCTGCCGCCCAGGCGGCGAAGGCGACCGGTCGGCCTTTCATCGTCAGTTGGGTCTGCGGCAAGGATGGCCGATTGCTTTCAGGTGAGTCCATCTTGGAAGGAGCCGGAACGATAAGGCCCTACGGACCTGTTGCGCTGGGGGTCAATTGCACGGCCCTGGGCCTGCTTCACCGACCACTGGCCGAATTGCGGAAGGCCTGCGGACTTCCGTTGCTGGCCTCGGCCAATATGGGCCATCCCGATGACCACCGGGGCTGGGCGGATGATGATCCCAGCTCTCCTGTCGCGTATGCCCAAAAAGGGCTCGAATGGGTGGAGCTGGGGGCCAGGGTCGTAGGCGGTTGTTGCGGTACCGGACCGGCTCATATCAAGGCTCTACGCAAAATGATAAAAAACACGTTTGTCGACGATTGATATTTAAAGAAAATCCAATAGTAAGGATTATATCAGGACTGTGCTATACAACACATGGGCCTCCCGGGTCCCCACAGCCATATAGTTGACACGGGGGTCCCGAGCACTTCGTAGAGCGGGGAAGGAAGATCAGGATCAAGACGATCTGTCTTATCGTTCTATTCTACAAAAGGATGGTCTGGGAATTATGCGTTCTGTGGCTCTTGGGCATACCTTACCGGAATTTATCCGATCCAATCCAATGGCAACAACGCTCGTTCCCACCTCATGCTTTAATAAACCACACCCTTGCGTGAGCCCCTGATACCACAGGAGGTCTTCTCATGGACTGGGGAATGCAGAACCGACTTTCACGAATCATCAAACCCGGCTCCGGCCGGACCGTAATGCTGGCTGTGGACCACGGCTATTTCCTGGGTCCCACCTCGGGCCTGGAGCAACTGGACCGCACCATCAACCCGCTATTACCCTACGCCGATACCCTGATGCTCACCAGGGGAGCGTTGCGCAACTATATCGACCCCGGCTTTGATGTCCCCATCGTGTTGCGGGTCAGTTCCGGCAACAGTGTTCTCAAAGAGGACCTTTCCGACGAGAAACTGGCGGTCTCCATCGAGGAGGCCATCAGGCTGAACGCATCGGGGGTGGCCTTCTCCATCTATGTCGGTTCGCCTCACGAGCACCAGACCCTTGTCGAATTCTCACACCTGATCAATGTCGCCGAATCATATGGTATCCCGACCCTTGCGGTCACCGCCGTGGGCAAGGACATGGTACGGAACCTACGCTATCTCAGCCTCGCCTCCCGAATGGCGGCCGAGCTCGGGTCCCGCTTCGTGAAGACATATTTCTGCGAGGGTTTCGAGAAGCTCATCGAAGCCATTCCGGTACCGGTGGTCATCGCCGGGGGCAAGAAACAGCCCGAGGCCGATGCCCTGAAGATGGCCCATGCCGCCATCCGGGCCGGGGCCAGCGGCGTCGATATGGGTCGCAACATCTTCCAGTCCGACTGTCCGGTGGCCATGATCCAGGCTGTTCGTTCGGTGGTCCACAAGGAGACCGAACCGGATGAGGCCTATGGACTCTACAGACAACTGAAGGCCGAGATCGGAGCTAGCGCGACCGCGAGTGATGGCGTGGCTATCGACGATAGCGCCAAACAATGACCATGGCCGGTACAGGTTCGACGAACGGTATGGACCGGAATATGAGGTGACCCATGAGCCTGCCGGAAACCATGCAAGCGGCGGTGTACCATCTAAACGATGATGTCAGGATCGCAGAGATCCCAGTTCCCGTTATCGGACGCGGTGAGCTGTTGGTGAAGGTGACCGCCAGCGGCATCTGCGGTTCGGATGTCATGGAATGGTACCGGGCGGCCAAGGCGCCCCTGATCCTGGGCCACGAGATCGGCGGCAAGATCGCTCAGGTAGGTGAGGGACTCGAGGAATACCATATCGGCCAGCGCATATCGGCCTCTCACCATGTCCCCTGCATGGCCTGCCGCCATTGCCGACGGGGACACCATACCAACTGCCATACCCTCCACACAACCACCTTCGACCCGGGCGGCTTTACCCAGTATCTGCGCCTTAGACCCATCAATGTCAGGTATGGGGTCTACACCCTGCCCAAAGAGGTCACCGATGAACAGGCCACCTTTGTGGAGCCTCTCGCCTGTGTCGCGCGAGCCCAGCAACGGGCCGATGTCGGACCCGGGGATTCGGTCCTGGTGGTGGGTTGCGGATTGGCCGGACTGCTCCAGATCGTCCATGCCCGGGCCCTGGGAGCGGGACGTATCATGGCCACGGATATCAATCCATACCGGTTGAAGGTCGCAGAGAGCCTGGGAGCCGAGGCAGTGTTCAAGGCTGATGACACAAACTCCCTGGCCGACCGGGTCAAAGAGGCCAACGACGGTTCCCTGGCCGACCGGGTCCTGCTCTGCACCGGGGCCAGACCGGCTCTTGAAGCGGCCCTGGATACCATCGAACCGGGTGGCAGTTTCCTCTTCTTCGCCCCCACCGATCCCGGGGTCACCGTACCCTTCGACTTCAACAGGGTCCTCTGGGGTCGGGATGTCACTCTCACGACCTCCTACGCCGGGTCACCGGCGGATCACTGGAGAGCCCTGGAACTCATTCGAAGCGGACGGGTCGAGGTGGACAGTCTCGTCACCCACCGATTGCCGTTGAGTCGGGCGCAGGAGGGTTTTGGATTGGTGGCCGAGGCCGGTGAATCGCTCAAGGTCATCCTCAGACCCTGGGACTGAATGGAACGGGGGCCTTCAGACTCCTCTTCGATCGATGGAACAGTAGCCTTCAGACTCCTCTTCGATCGCCCCAGATGAGCTTGTGCAACTGGGGTAGCAGACGTACCCGGCCGGCGAGATGGGGCGGTAGCAATCTACGAAATTGCGGTTCCAGTAAAAGCTCTGCCAGCCATTTCAGTTCGGTACCGCCGGCGGGTGTGAAAATAAGCTGGGAGGCCGGCTTGTGCATCATCAGCTTGGCAGCCACCCACCAGAGGTCCTTCTCGTCGGTGATGACCATCTTGAGCTGGTCGGTGGGTCGCAGCAGTTCCAGGTTCTCCCAGTGGTTTTGACCATCCATGCCCGAGCCCGGACATTTCAGGTCCATGGAGATGAGCAAACCCTTGATCATGGTCAGTGGGGTGATATCCAGGCTACCGCCGGTCTCCACCGATACATGGAAGCCATTGTCGATGAGCATCGTGGCCAGGGAGACCAACGGCTCGAGCTGAAGCAGGGGCTCGCCTCCGGTGATACAGACGAGGTTGATCTTGGGGTCGACTTTGGGGTCGACCTCCTCTGTGACCTGAGAACCGGTCAGAGAATCACCATCCATATGCCATAGGCCCTCTTTGCCGGCCCCCATCCGGACCAGGCCCACCAGTTGGTCAACCGAAAGCTTCACCCCACCTTCATAGGCGTATCTCGTATCACACCAGGTACATCTAAGATCGCAGCCGGCGGTTCTGATAAAGATCGTGGGCAATCCCATCAGCAAGCCCTCTCCCTGCAGGGAGCCGAAGAGCTCATAGACCTGGATACATTCCTCATCCTGCGGGTCATTGGATCTGGATCCGGGATCCGGGGCGGAATCGGAGTCGGGTGTGGATACAGATGTAGATGTCAAGATGGGGCTCCGCCCGGCCAATGGTCGGGGTTGATAAGAAAAGCGGGTAGGGCCGGAGGCGACTTCGTAGTTACTTGTACCCATGATTCGAAAAATCTTAAAATAGCTTGGACCTTTGGCGCAATCAGCCATCACTGTATGCCAGTAGATGTCAGGGTGTTTTCGATGCAACCAGGTTCCACTCCCAAGGGCACTCTCACGAAAAACGATTTCCTAGACCATATGCCGACCAAGCCCTGCCCGTGGCCGCAGGACGATGTGATATGCCGGCTATGTGAACGGATCAACTTCTCAGTTGCCAGTGTATGCTCCAATCGACCCGGCGGTACTGGTGTACAACAGACCTTCGAGGAAGAGATCAGCAATCTGCCCTCGATCGATGTCTTCGAGACCCCGGTGGCTCCAGTGGCGCCTGTACAACCTGTGGCACCGGTCCAACCTCTGGTGATCCCCGAGCCTGTGGCACCCATCGCGACACAGGAAGATGAATGGGATATGTCCTTCGAGGAGGAGGATGAAGAGGGATGGGATATGTCCTTCGAGGAAGAAGGGCCGGCTGAAACTCCTGAGACCGAAGCTCCTGAGACCAAAGAGGAAGAACCGGAGACCGAGATCGAAACCGAGACCGAAATAGAAACCCCTGAAGAAGGCGGACCTGAAGAGACTGAACCTGAGGCTATCGAACCAGAGGCGACCGAGGACGTGAGCACCACGCCCGAAGATGCTATTGAGCCCGAGACCGAAACGATACCGGAAGTGGCGACGGAAGCGACGGAAGTGGCCGCTGAAGTGGAACCAGCCACTGAACCGGCGATCGTCGAAGATGGTGAAAAGACAGTAGAAGCCCCGGTATCCGAGGTTACCGAGGTCGAACCCTCCGGGGTTCCTGCCGAAGAAGCGACGAAAGTGGCCGAACAGGTAACCGAGGCAACCGAGGCAGTTGATGAAGCTCCGGTCACAACACTGGACGAAGTTGAACCAACCGAGGTCTCAACCGAAGAGGAAGCTGAAGTCCCAGTAGAACCGGTGACGGAAGAGGGGGCTGAAGCCATTGAAGCCCCGGTGACCGAGGAGCTACCGGTTCCGGAAGCCCCGCCTACTCCACCGGTACCCACCAGCGTGGAAGAGCTGCCCAGGCCACCGGACCTGCCAGAGAAGAAGGTCAAGAAATGGTTAAAGGGCAAACAGAAGGAGTTGAACAAGGCGGTCAAGAAGCTCAAGAAAGCGGGCATGTCGGAAGATGAAGCAAGGGCCAAGATCCTGGCCGAGATGGCAGGCATACCCGAAGTTCCAGCGGTTACCCCACCGGCTGCCCCTGCGCTGCCCGAGCCGGTCACAACGACTACTTCACCTCTACCTGAACCGATCACTGACACCACACCGGAAGTGGAGGAGACCACGGAACCGGAAAGCCCGGTCGAACCGGAAACCGCTGTGACCCCTGAGCCGGATGACACCGACGAGGAAACAGCAGTTGAAGTAGCAGAAGAAGAAACGGTAGCCGTAGCAGAGGCGGAACCGGCCATGATCACCGAGGA
>CAYSUX010000071.1:1503-11582 GCA_964434315.1 uncultured archaeon | reverse complement strand
ACATCATCCTGGCCATCATCCTGGCCCTGGTCTTCTCCTGGGGTTTCATGGCCTCTGTGGAACCGGTGGAGGAAGGGGTCCTTATCCGCAATGTGAGCCTTGCCCGGGGAGATGAAGAACCGTATCCGGCCGAACAGGCGGGCATAGATCCCTGGATGCTCATCATCCAGGTCGACGATATCCCGATCTCCTCCAGCGATGACTTCTCGGATCTCATGAAAGGAACCTATGCCGGCCAGAACATATCGGTAGTCGTCCTGGAAATGGGCCGACACAAGACCTTCGAGAACATCACCCTGGCCGACAAGGGCGATTACTGGCTCAAATACTATCCTGACAAATACGAGCCCGAGATGGCCGGCCAGGGCTTCCTGGGTGTGGCCACCTCGGATCCCGAGGAAATACCGGAGTGGCTGGCCCATCCCATGAGCGAGCATGGGGACAACAGCCGGCTCAAGAGCTTCCTGCTCTACATCACCCTACCCTTCGCCAAGCTTCAGCCATTCCCCGAAACCTTCACCGAACTCTACGAGCCCACCGGTCCGCTGGGCATTTTACCGGACAACCTCTTCTGGCTGCTGGCCAACATCATCTACTGGGTCTTCTGGCTCAACCTGATGGTGGGACTCACCAACGCCCTGCCGGCCCAGCCCCTCGACGGCGGTTTCATCTTCGGTGACGGTCTCACCGGGGCCCTGGAGAAGATCAAGGGCACAATTCTCACCCAAGAGCAAAAAGAGGAACTGGTCGCCAATATCACCATGGTATTCTCCTTTGCCATCCTCTTCCTGCTACTGTTTCAGATCATAGGCCCGCGAGTCATCGGGACCGAGCTGGAAGACTTCGATGCCGAGTTCACGATATCAAATGAGAATGTACTGGTCGGAGAGCTGATAACCTTCGACGCCAGCCGGTCCCAGGGAGATTTCATCCGCTTCGAATGGGATTTCGGCGACGGGAACACGGGAACCGGCAAGGAGCTGGAGCATAGCTTCGAGTATCCTGGTAGATACATCGTGGTCCTGACGGCATATACGGGTGACAATGACAGATCGCTGGAAGGCAAGGCCGTAACAGTGGAGCTGGAGCATACCGATAGCGGAAGCGTGAACGGAGGCTCCAGCCACAGTTTCGCCACCGAGTTCCACAGCCGGGCCGAGAACGGATCGGTTGATGTGATCCTGACCGAGTCGGGCCTGGTATCCGCCTCGGGAACGCTCACCCTGGCGGGACCCGGAGGTCAGGAGAGCACCCAGGATTTCGATCTGAACCTGGGCGAGTCCGAATCGTTCTCGCTGGAACTACCGACCCGGGAGCCCGGCACCTACGGGTTCACCATAGATGTCGACGTCGGATTGAACGCTCAGGTGGACTTCGATTACACCTTCCAGGCGAGCTTTGACATCTGATGTCTGACAAAACCCCGATTTTAATACCTTTTCTTCCTGTGGAGGAGGGTTGACTTTAAATACTGGTCGTCCTGTAGCCACCATTGGTCAGACATTTGGTCTGACACAGGTTTTCGGATGCCAGCCACCGACCGGATAACGCTGAGATTGCCAGAGGAACTGGCCGATGAACTTCACCTGGCGGTGAAGCAAGGATTGGTCCCCTCGGCCTCGGCTGCGATACGGACGGCCCTGGAAGGCTATCTGGGCGAGCTGGGCACCGGTGGTCAGGGCTCCAGACGCCTGACCCTGCGCCTGCCCGAACGGCTGGCCAAGGACATCGAGAGGCTTCAGGTCGATGGGGAGATACCGGCCTGGGAGACCTTTGTGCACAACGCGCTCACGGCTCATCTGGAAGCGACCCTGAAGGCCAATGCCCTGCGTGAGCAACAGGTTGCCAACCGACTGGAGCGAGGTTCACACAAGCCATCCTTCCTGTCCCGGTGAGCCTCCCGGACCCGGTACATACCTGGGTTTTGGTCTTCCACAGCTATGATCTGGGTGAATGGTGGGCTTACCCCGAACAGTTGGTCGAACTTCCCCTCATCGTCGACAAAGAGATGGAAAAGGCGCTCCGGGGATTGAAAGATGACCCCTCGGATGGCCTGATTTTTGATGATGGTGGACTCTGCAACCCGTGAGAATGTGTGGCCAAAGTGCTTTATATAGGGCCGTAATAGCCCCGACGCCTTCTGCTATATAAATGAAGGCGAAGGACTCAACGGTGAATTTATGGCACGCGCTAGTCGACGCCGTAGTCGGCGGTCTCTTACTGCCGCCCGACCCGCCATTCCGGGTACTCCCAGCCCAGCGACCATCGGTTGGCAACCCAGGCGGACGAAAAGAACAATCCTAGAGAAAACCGACCTCAAGACCGCGGTAATCCTGATGCTCATCTTTGTCGTGGCCTTGCTGGTGCGCTCCTATTTCAATGTGGAGCCGGCGCAGGAGGACGGATACCAGCTGACCGGCGGTTCCGACCCCTACTATCACAAGCGCGTCACCGATTATGTGCTGGATAATGGACAGCATCTCAAAAAGGACCCTATGCTCAACTATCCGATGGGCGGTTCAAACAACCGACCACCGGTCTTTGACTGGTCCATGGCCATCGTGGGAACCGCATTCTCACCCTTTAACGGGGGCGATGTGGAGGACACCACCTGGAAGGCCTTCATCGTAATGCCCGCGGTGTGGGGCGCGTTGACCATCTTCCCGGTCTACTTCATCGGCCGGGCCCAGTTCGGCAAGGGAGCCGGCCTCTGGGCCGCGTTGCTCTTCGGCCTGATGTCGGGTCACATCTCCCACACCACAATGGCCCTGGCCGACCACGACGCCTATATCCTGTTCTTCACCACAGTGGCCTTCTACTTCTTCATGCGGGCCCTGATGGTGGCCGAGGAAGGGCGATGGGTGACCGACTGGACCAGCAAGGAATCCATCAGAACAGGCTTTGAGCAGTATATAGAGAACAATCGTCAATCCATTGGCTACGCCTGTCTGGGGGGTATGATGATCGCCGCCGTGGCCCTGGCCTGGAAGGGGTTTCCCTACCTTATCTTCATAATCTTCGGTTACACGGTGGTCCAACTTCTGGTGAACATGTTCCAGGGCAAGGACTCGCTGGCCGTCGGCATCGTGGTGACCATCACCATGGGCTTGCCGCTCCTGATCAGTCTGCCCTACTACAGTTCCATGAACTTCGTGGAGATGTGGTGGACCGCTCCATTCTACATCTTCCTGGCCACCCTGGTCGCCATCTGCGTTCTGGTACCCACAAGGGATCTGCCATGGACCATGGTACTGACCAGTACATTCATGGTCGCCGGTATCAGTTTCCTGGTGCTGAAGTACCTCTTCGTTGATGTCGGTGAGCAACTATTCTCCGGGCAAGGCTACTTCCTGCGTACCAAGCTGTTCGACACCATCGCCGAGGCCCAGCCGCCTCGCTTCCCGGTCTTCGTCTTCGCCTATGGTATTGCCACAACCTGGCTGGCCATGGTGGGCGCGGCCTACATGATATTCCTGATCTACCAACAACGGCAGTGGAAGGCCGACTACATGTTCGTCCTGATATGGGCCATCACCGCCATCTACATGGCCCGCTCGGCTGTTCGTTTCATCTACAACGCCACACCGGTCTGCGCCCTGCTGGCCGGTTGGATCGTCTGGCTGATGATCCAATGGGCCGATTTCCCGGCCTGGCGGTCCAACCTCAAACGGTTGAGCGGAGGCGGATACCAGGACATGCGCTTCAGGATCAAGGACCGCGTCCATGGTCTGTGGAAGGCTACCAACTGGTATCATCCCACTGTGGCCCTGGCGGTCGGTTTCCTGGTGCTCGGGGCCAACGGTCTTCAGGCTCTCGACGCCGGCATCCCCTTTGAGAACAAGAAGGATACCGATGTCTGGATATGGGAGCATATTCCCTGGGAGGGCGTTCTGAAGCGAGAGGAATACAACAACTCCGACCGCCAGAACACGACCATCTATCCCGACGGCGTCGGTGACATGTACAATCTGACCAACGATGATCTTAGATATCTTGGTATAAGCGGCCCCAGTTTCCCTTCGGATTACTGGATCGAGGGTTTGAATTGGCTGGCCACCCAGGATACCCATCTTCCACCCGAGAAACGACCCGCTTTCATCTCATGGTGGGACTACGGCTTCTGGGCCATCGACATCGGTGAGCATCCGACGGTGGCTGACAACTTCCAGTGGGGCTACCAGATCGCCGGGAACTTCATCACCGCCCAATCCGAGAAGGAGGCCATAGCCCTGCTGCTCTACCGGCTGATGGAGGGTGAAAGACCCACTTCAAAGGTAGATTCCGAGCGGCCATTTTATTCAGAGACCAGAACGCTTCTGGAAGAGTACTACGGTGTCGAAGACGTGGATGAGATGGAAAAGATAATGGCCCACCCTGAGAATTACATTCCCGAGAAAGCGGATGGGTCCAAGAAGGATGTCGACAAGAAGAACGCCGCCATCCGGGCCGTACGACCCATCCTGATGGAACTGGAGACCGAAGACATCGTCGATCTGCTCTACGAGGTCGAGCAGACCTCCGGCAATTCCATCCGCTACTTCGCCGTGGACCGGCGCCTGATGCCCTTCTCCTGGGATAACACCGGTATCCTCTACGCCCCGGTCACCCTGGCCGACTACGATATCAACGACTTCATCGAGGTCCAGTTCGTCACCGATACCGGCGAGGTCCTGACCGTCGAAGAGGCCACCGAGCGGGCCGACGCCGATCCCACCTTCCAGGTCGTGGACCGGACGCTCATCTACAAGGAGCGATTCTACAACTCCATGTTCTACAATGCCTTCATCGGCTGGTCCGGTGATGACATCGGTGGCACCATCGAGGACGGCATACCCGGCCTTAGCGGACCCCTCGGCAACACCAACCTCAACCGGATGCCGGGTTGGAACCTGTCCCACTTCAAGTTGGTCAAGGCCATCCCGGGCCTCACGATCCTGAAATACTATGACGGAGCCCAGATAACGGGCCAGGTCAAGACCCCCCAGGGAGCCGGAGTTCCCAACGCCCGGGTCTCCCTGCTGGATGTCAACCCCGAGACCGGGACCATACCCCACGGCTCCACCTACACCGACGAGAATGGATACTACGAGTTGGAAGCTGTCGCCGGCAACCTGACCATCATGGTCAGCTACGGACCGATGGAATCGGACCAGGAGAGGCTCTATCTGGCCTCCAACAACATCCTGGCCCAGGAGTCCGGGATCCTCGTGACCGAAGCCCAGGCCTGTCGCCAGGGTCGGTGGCAGATAACCCACGACATCGAGGTCGACCCGGTAGCCTTGGAAGGGCGCGTCTTCTGGGATCTGGACCGGAACGGTGAATATGACGAGGGAGATGACGAGGTCATTGAAGGGGCCTCCGTGGTCCTGACCAGCAACTTCACCGGTCACCGGACGACCACCGAATCCCTTGAGGACGGGGCCTACAGCCTGTTCGGGCTCGCTCCCGGTGAATATGTGTTGACCGCTGTGGTAAGCGACCACGAGATCGAGCTTGGCAGCTACCTTGGCGCCTCAGCCTTGAAGGCCGGAGACAGCCTGACCGTGAACGGGGCTCTCAAATCGGGGAGAGTGACCGGTACCCTTGAGTTCAACGAGGTTGAGCCTCAGGAAGTTACCCTGAGCCTGACCGACCATGTCAACAATGAAGTGGTGTACACCACCGGTATGACCTCATTCACCTTCGATCGATTGCTGGAGGGGAACTACACCCTGAAGGTGGAGAACGAGAATCTGGCCTCCCAGCTTCCGGCAAACCAGGCCTCCGTGTTCATAATGCCTGGTGACCCTCTGCACCAGAATCTGACCCTGCAACCGGGTCTGATGATAAGGGGAACCACCCGACTGGGAGGTACCAGCCTCCCGAACCTGGGGATCGAATACAGGAACCTTGACGGTCTCAAGGAAGGTCAGTTGAATTCGGATGAGCGGGGTAACTTCGCCGTGGTCGTACCCCAGGGCGTGTTCACCTTCTATTCGATCTACATGGAGAATGGGGTGGCAAATTCCTATCTGACCAAGGTGGATACATCGACCTTCAGCGGACAGTTGGACATGAACCTGCGTCAGACCGCCAAATTGTCAGGAATACTCTACTATGACGATAACGGCAATGGCATCTTTGACGCCGAACTCGAGTCCTCGGTGGGAAACCAGGAAGTATCTTTTTTCAACGAGCAGGGAGCCCTCGCCAAGGCCGCGGTCACCGATGGCGGTCAATACGAGATATTCTTGCCTTCGGGTAGTTACACCGGCTACGTCCTGGTACATCGACACAGCGATCTTGGCACAGAGCCCTATGCCACCCTGATGAACGTCCAGGCTACTTTCGGGACCCGGGAAATGGACCTGGGGCTCCGTCCCGCCCACGACCTCTTCGGTACCCTGGTGAAGGGGGCCGGTGACTCGACCGAGAAAATCGATGGTATCATCGTGGCCACATCGGCCCGGGGAACCGTGCGTCAACCGGCCATCTTCGGTGATTTCGTATTCGGCCTGCCCAGTGATACATATACCATAAACATCGATATCTTCGGATACGAGATGGTGAACAAGATACAGGTGGACCTGACCGGTCACAAGGAGATCACCGTCGAGGTGCGACCCACTGATGTCACCATCAAAGGCAAGGTGACCTGGAAGGGTCATACCGTGAACGGCGCCACGGTCAGTCTGGCTCCGTTCGATCACCCTGAGGATATCATGGTCTCAACAACCAGTCAGGCCGGTGGTTACTACTCGATCAAGGCCCCGCCGGGTCATTATCTCCTGCAGGTTGAGAAGTTCGAGGATGATAGCCGTTTCTCGGCCTTGACCGATGTCATTCTGCCGCTGGGCGGTGGTACGATCAACAAGGACCTGACCGCCGAATTGCGAATGCGGGTCAAGGGTCTCGTGACCAGTGAAGGGGAACCGACCAGTGGAACCCTGATATTCACCACCGCCGAACTGCCCGGGGAAACATATGAGATCGAGACCAGACCCATCGAGGGCTACGAGATCTACCTGCCCAAGGGAATCTACTATGTCACCTTCGATGACAAGTCGGGTTCCACCCGCCTCTCCCTGTTACAGACCATCGATGTGGATCGCTCCATGGTCAGGGATTACAGCCTGGTCAAGGACGATCGATGGGTCGCGGATGTGGTCAATGTTGTCGATCTCGACAACCTCGAGGATGTCGTCGAGCTGACACTGCGGGGATCGACAGGGACCGTCTATGTGACCACCGATATTGACGCGAATATCAGGGTCGACATCCCTGCCGGCGAATACCTGGTCCTGGTGGACCATCCCGGTTTCCAAGCCTATGAAGGTATTCTGACCATCGACGGTACATCCAACGAGGACATAGCCCTGGAGCCGGAACCAGTGGCGCTCTCCGGTCGGCTTACCTATAGTTTGGAAGGGGAAAAAGTAGGGCTTGAGAACGTCCCGTTCACACTCATTGTCGAGGATCACATATCCGATGTGAACTACACCGGTATGACCAACGAGACCGGTGACTATCGCCTGGACGAGGTCCTTCCCGGTAGATATGATTTTGAGATAGATCATACGCTCGAGGACGAATCGGTCCTTTACAAGAAGACCCAGACCAAGACCCTGAAAGCAGGCGAGGACGAACAGACTCTGAATATCGAGGTCACAGCCAAGTACCATCTCCATGGTCGGGCTTTCTACGATCGCAACTACAACAACCAGATCGATGACGGGGAGGTCATGTCCGGTACCCAGATGCAGTTGTGGAACAGCCAGGGTATATCGATGATCACCACGATCGACGTGGGATCTGACGGTACATACAGCTTCTATCGCAAAGCCGGTGATTACCTTCTGATCTGTAACGGAACGACCTCCGGCGGGGCTACCATGGTGGTCAGCCAGCAGATATCCCTGAACGAAGCCCTGGAGGTGGACCAACTGCTCGAACGCGGGGTGAGACTCAACGCCACACTGGTCCATGAAAACGAACCGATCATGGTCACAGACGTGACATTGACCGGACCGGTCAACCTCTCCCTGACTCCCGAGAATGGCAATATCCAGGCCTCGCTTCCGATGGGCAGCTACAACCTGCTGGTCGAACATGAGGATAATACGGGTTACCCGGACCAGTTCTACTACCTGGACCACAACCTGACCCTATCTTCAATAGATGATCACCAGGCGCTGGAACTGGAGCTGGAGAAATACCAGGCCCATGGCATGCAGGTGACAGCCCGATCCCCACTCAGAATATCCACGATAGTGGGGAAAGGAGCGAATTTCTCCTTCAATGTGACCAATACTGGCCATTTTGTTGATTCCTTTTCCCTGGATCTGGGCGATATGCCCGCCAACTGGACTCTGGATCTGAGCTCCGGAGAATCATTTACGATAGATTCAGGTGAGACCATCACCGTCAATGTCACATTGATGCCCGACATAACCGTCATCCCCAAGATATATATCGATTTCGTGGCCAATTTCACCTGGTCCAATGATCGTAATGACAATGTCGAGGATATCCACAAGGAATTCGACCTGAGGGTTACCCCTCTACAGCGGCCCAGGCCCAACTTCGAGATAAAGGAGTTGAGGGTCTCGGGCACCCAGATAGAGGGCTCCTCGATAGAGATCACGGCTACGATCGGCAGTACCATCATCGACTCGGGCTCCCACGAGATAATGGCAGTCTTTCTGATGGATGGCGAGCTGCTTGGCGAACCCCGCAACATCCTCCTGGCCCCCAACGAGACCCAGGAGCTCTATGAGACCTGGACGGCCCCCAGCAAGGGTTCCTACAGCATATCCATAGAGCTCGACCCCAATGACGAACTGGTGGAGGTAAAAGAGGATGATAACAAGGAGACAAAGCCCATCACCATCGAAGAGAAATCGGACGGTGGTTGGTTCGAGAACCCCTGGATGGCCATCGGCATCGCCGGACTCATCTTCGCGGTGGTTGTGGTCATCATAGTCTTGTTCAACAACGTCAGGCAACGCTCGGTGGCCATCGGCAAACCCAGAAAGCGAAGGTAGGACCGGTCAAGGCAATATCAGGCAGGGCAGGCAAGGCAGGGGCAATATCAAGCAAGGCGAAACCATGCTGTGCCAAGCTTGGCTAGGGTTGGATCTGGATAGGATTGAAACAATAAACAATGCACTTCAAACCTGGTAGGGCCTGGGAGGTCAAGCCCGGACAGGGCAGGGACCTGTCATCTCGGTAGCTCAGATACTTCGTTCCTTCGTTCATACCATTCACAATGCATGACATCTTCGTTGGCGAGGCGAGAGGAGTAAAGGGTTTGTGACTCCTTGTGGATGTTCTGTTCTATTCCCACAGGATGGAGAAACCGTCCAGACTTGATTCGAAAAGATAAAGCAGGGATGGATCTGGGGATGGAATGGTATATGGTATGATAATGATAGTTTACAACATTATTTTCGAAAATTAGTTAAAACCATCAGCTAAAGCTCTGCCATATCTACTGAAAAGTTGATAAAAAAAAGAAAAAGAGGGCGCGTAAAGCGCCCTCGATGCTTGTAGACTAGTTGTCTAGGCACCCAGTTTGAAGGAGCCGATGGTGTCGCCGGAGAGGTCGAATTTTATCTCCAGTCTGTAGTCATCATTGGCTGTGTGGGTAGCGTCGTTACCTCTAACATAGAACAGGTCACCGGCGGTCAACTTACCATCGAAATCGTTGTCATGGAATTTGACCGAGATGGTACCATCGCTCTTCTGGTAATCAACAGTTCCCTGGGTTCCGGCCTGGACAGCGTCGATCCGGATCTGGGCCTGGGCTGGGTCGGTGTAGGCGCCACCGGCGTCTGCGTGACGGTCGGCCTTGTCGTTGCCCTGGTTCGTATCGGCAGTGCCGTCGTCGTCCCAGGTCTCATCGATACCGTGCCACTTTCCACTGACGTTCTGCAAAGCGATCTCACCAAATTGCTTGGTCAAACCACCATCGTCCTTCAGGAAGTACTGGAAAGCCTCCAGATCCTGGTTCGACGATATCTTGATGACATTGCACCGGTAGTTATTGTTGCTGTCCTTTTGACAGCCGACCTGCATGATGGGAGCAGCTTCCCCTTGCT
>CAYSUX010000071.1:0-1493 GCA_964434315.1 uncultured archaeon | reverse complement strand
AACTAGACGCCCATACATACAACACCGCCGCGAGTACGACGGTGATGGCCACCATTAAGATGACCGCGATGACGGGAGATACGCCCTCCTCGTCATCCCATTGCTTGCGTTTCATTTTTACGTCCTCCATTAGAAAGCGGGACTGATACAGCCCGCTGGAACCACCTGTACACTAATATCCTATTAAAACGTATCCAACCGGAAATTCGATATTTGACGATTGGAGGTACGGCATTTCAAGTTGATGCGTTCTGCCGTGACTTCAAGCGATACGGGTGATCATCTCGGGAGTGATACCGTGCTCGGTAATGGCATAGACCATTATCGCCGTTTTCTCGGGATGGTTTCGAACCTTCTTGACAATGAGCCGGTTCTCGAACTCAGAAGCCAATCGGGCGACCTCCAGCTCGAATATCACATCGCAAGTAGCTTCAAGGAAGGCCTGGATCTTGGATTCGAAAACATTTGACGACAATGTGAACAGCGCGACACCTTTGTTGTACTGGATGTAGGCCTTGATGGTCATTATGGCCCCCAACACCTGCTCGGCGTTGTAATGCTGCAGATAGAAATCCAGGGAGTCTATAACCACTCTGAAGGGAGCTCTGATCTTGCTTATCTCATAGACCGTGTCGTTGAGAAAGTTTATCTGATCGGAAGGTGTACCGTAGGCCCCCATGCGCGTCAACTCGGCCACCGACAGCCCCTCCTGCTTGAAGCGGCTGGCTTGCATCTCCCGGGCCAGGACCTTCTCGAAATACTGGGTGAATATGTTGATGATACGGATATCGGTGGGCCAGCGATGTTTCTCGAAGACCTGAATTAGCTCCTCCGAGGTCTCATCGGTGGAGAAGTAGACCACGTTCTCGGAGCCAACTCCGGCAGCGGCGAACTGTTTTGCCAGCAGTTCGATGCCTGAGCCCGGGCTGCCCTCGATCAGCAGAGTATAACCGGCCGGGATGCCGTTCATCAAAAGGGTATCCAATCGAGGCACACCGGTACTGACGACTTCCGGTTCGGCCATCTATGATCCTCCCTTACCCCAGCTCTCCTCGCCCAGTGTTTCATCGGAGATCAGTCTAAGGATGTTCTCAATCTCTTTTGGCGTCTGTTCATTGACCGTGAAGAACACCGGGTAGATGCCCTTCAACTGCAGCGTGGACGCGAAGATGTGGACGAACTCCTGCAACATACGCACATCAGCGTAGATGGTCAACGAGTTAATGGAATCAAAAAAGACGAAACGATGTTCATGCTGTTGAACCCTGCGCATCAGCAGGTCGACGTTCAGCAGGATGGACTCGAGCATCGTAGGGGATTCCAGAAAGACGGTACGGGGGTGAACAGCCTCGCCACCGACGGTGTAGGAAATACAATCCACCAGAAAGAGGTCTTCGTGGTCGATCTATGCTTTTTGCAACTGCTGCAGGAACACGCTCGCGGGCCCGGTCGCTGTGATGTAGATGCCGCCACCCTGCTTCAGCAAGGCCCGA
>CAYSUX010000070.1:0-11694 GCA_964434315.1 uncultured archaeon | reverse complement strand
GGTCACCCAGGAGCGAGAGCAGGTTGAAGCCCAGGCCGAAGAGGGTTGCCATGGTCAGGTAGGTGGATATGTCGGCTCCGAAATCGGGATCCAGATCAGTCCCGTAGTCGGTCACATAGGTATCAGCGGGATCATGGTAAGCGTAGTTGGCCCCCATGACATAGAGCAACACGATGGTGGCCAGGATGCGCAGGGCCAGGATACGGGGGTACTCGCCCCACAGGTCGGGATAGTCGAAATGGTCCGAGAGCTTGAACGGGGGTCGGTAGTCCTCGACCTCGGAGCCCAGGTTCACCATCTCGGGCCGCCCGCCGGCCATGCTCACTGATCCACCACCTCGGCCAGGATGCCGGTCAGGGACTGATTGGGCAGCCAGTCGGCCACCGGGATGCCGTATCCGCGGATCTCGGAGAGCAGGTTATCCCGCTCCGCTCTGGCCACCTGGAACGGTTCGGGCGGGATCCGGCCCATCTGGACCTCGATGTCCACCGAGGAGGGGCTCATGATGATTATCTCGAAGCCGGCGCCGATGGTGTTCTGCAGGGCGGTGGTGACGCTGTCGTCGTTGTCCAGGCTGGAGAAGATGATGATGGGTGAGTTGGGGGTGAAGTAGGGCAGGATGTCGGACAACACCGCTTCAAGTGGCAGTTCTCCCTCGGCCCGGGCTCCGGCCAGGGCGGTCAGGATCCGGTAGATCTGCTGCTCGCCATGATCGAGATTTATCTTCTCTATCTTCTTGCCATAGACGACGCAGGCCACATTGTTGCGACCCTGCAGGAAGTGGGAGGCCAGGGTCGACGCGGCCCGGCAGGAGAGCTCCAGGGGATTGAGCTGGGCGGTTCCCACGCCCGAGACCGCCCGGGCGTCCACCAGGATCAGGATATCCTGGATGTCCTCCCGCTCGGTCTCGTTGACCATCATGTTGCCGGTACGGGCGAAGGCCTTCCAGTTGACCTGCCTCAGACTGTCGCCGGGCAGGAAGTCGCGCAGGGAGTAGAACTGGGTACCCGAACCGGTGGCATGGACCACCATGGCTCCCTGGTAGAGCCTGGGATACTTGGAATGGATGATGGTGCCCCGCACCTCCTCGATCTTGGGGAAGATGGAGATGTCGTGCAGGGACTCGACGGTGTCCTCGGAAAAGAAGAGGTCGAAGGCATCCTTGACCCGCAGCTTGACCGGACCGAGGTGGTAGAAGCCACGCATGGGGCAGCGCAGGGTATAGGAGAAGGTGACGGTCTGCCTGGAGCGCATGTAGAGCAGGGCGTAGTTGGACCCGGCGATGAGCTGGACCTGGGGGGGAAGCTGGTCATACACCTCCACAAAGCCCCGACCCAATCCCCGATTGGTGAGGGTGAAGGTGATGACGATCTCGCCGTCCTCGAAGGTGGAGTCGCCGGTGGATTCGCGGGTCACCCTGACCCTGGGCATCCAGAGATTGAAGAAGGAGGCCAGTAGGATGAAGGTCAGCAGGACGATACCGGTGGAGATGAACAGATAGTTTAAGAAGAATATTCCCGCTACCGACAGGAACAGGCCGCCTCCGGCAAGGGCTGTGGACTTCTTGGTCCACATGGATTAAGTGAAACCCTGGACGGTGGGAACTTCGACATCGGTGAGGATCCGCGAGATTATCTCCTCGTTCTTGACCCCCTTGATCCTGGGTTCGGGTTTGAGCAGGATGCGGTGGCGCAGGCCGTAGATGGCGACCCGCTTGATGTCGTCAGGTATCACGTAATCACGGCCGTTGAGCGCCGCGACAGCCCGGGAGAGCTTGAACAGGGTCAGGGCTCCACGAGGCGAGGAGCCGACCTGGACCCTTGGGTCCTCCCGGGTCTGGTTCACGAGTTCGACGATGTACTCCAGCAAGGAGGGGTCGACATGAACCTGCTCCAGGGCCCTCTGTATGGCCTGGACCTTGCCCTCGTCGGCCAGGGGCTCGACATCGTGGTCATCCTTCTGGCGCAGCTTGCGCTTCATCAGGATGGCCTTCTCGACAGCCCGGCCGGGATAGCCCACGGCCAGCTTCATCATGAAACGGTCGAGCTGGGCGTCGGGCAGGGGATAGGTACCCTCCGATTCCAGGGGATTCTGGGTAGCCATCACGAGGAAGGGATCTGGTAGCTTGTGAGTGACACCCTCGATGGTCACCTGCTTCTCCTGCATGGCCTCCAGTAAGGCCGCCTGGGTCTTGGGAGGTGCCCGGTTGATCTCATCGGCCAGCAGGATGTTACAGAAGATGGGTCCCGGACGGAACTTGAACTCCTGCTCCTTGCGGTCGAAGATATAGGTACCGGTGATATCGGCGGGGAGTAGGTCGGGTGTGAACTGGATCCGTTTGAACGAACAGCCCAGGGCCAAGGCGAAGGTATTGGCCATCAGGGTCTTGGCCAGTCCGGGGTTGTCCTCAAAGAGGATATGGCCACCGGACAGGATGGACACCATGACCATCTCCAGCACCGGGCGTTTGCCCAGGATCACCCCTTCCACCTCGGAAAGGATCGAGGCACTCACGCGTGCGGCATTGTGCACCTGGTCGTCCACCGAATAGGTCTCAATGCTCGACATGGAAGTGGCCGGGGTCTCTGGCGCGGGAGCCTTTTGGGGTTCCTCGCTCTCTTTTTTGGAAAATATGCTCATTTGCTCCACCGGTCCATGGCCTGCAATACGTCGGCCAGCACTAGTTTACTATCCTTATTTAACACAAACCCAATCAACACCGGGTCATTACCACCACTGACCATCCTCTCGACCTCGGCCTGTGGCAAGGCGGCGAAATCATCGCGGCTCAGACCGTAGGTTATGCGAACCTTCTCGATGAAGGTCGTTCGAATGACGTCATGGTCGATATAGTGGGTGTGGGGCACTCTCCAGCGGGAGGTACGGCCCCGTGCCGGGTTGAATGTATGGCGATAGATCACCGGGTTCTCCACCCTCATGAGGATGAACTCCAGGGTGAGGATGACCGTTGCCAGGATGATTATCTTGACCACCATGTTCCCGGTCCCGTAGGCCAGCCAGCCGAAGAGTTCCACATAGATGGAGTTGACGATGTTGGATTGAAGATGCCGGGATTCCTCGAAGATGATGGTGGTCTTGGAGGGGGATGACTTGGCCAGGTACTCCACCATATCCCTGGTGAACTCCCAGTTGTCGTCCATGCCCAGCAGGTCGTTGATGAACATCGATGGGTCGGCGAGGATGATCATCTTGCCGCCGTTCTTGCCCACCTTCACCTCGATGATGGTGGGGATGCCGCCCCGCTCCTGGTTGGCCACCTCGTCCTCATCCCCCTCGCCATTACCGTCCATGTCCACGAACGAGTGGGCGCTCGACATGGCGTGGAGGGTGGTGGAATTGGAGACCTTCAGGGCCGTGGCCCTAGACCACAACAGCTCGTAGCTGTGGCCGCCGAAGGTGGATGGCAGGGCCTCCAGATGCACTATGGAGGCGTTGTCGCCGGGCTGCCAGCCCCGCAGGTCGTAGAGGGGTTCGTTGAAGAAGGAGGCGCCAACCTGCTGGAAGCCGGAGATGACCGAGTTGCCATAGCCGAAATCATCGGCCAGGACCAGGGAACCACCGTTGCTCATGTACTCTTGCAGGGCGCTGGCCTCGAACTCGGAGTAGCGCTTTTCCACCCCGATGATGAACAGGATGGAGTTGTTCTGGTCGGTTGGCTCCATCTGGGAGAGCATCAGGGGCGAGGAGAAGAGCGAGGCAATATTGTAATTCGCGTTCTCGAATCGATCCTTGAGATCGGAGAGGTCATCCGGATCGTCATCGTAGGCCGACAACTGGGCGGGATGGGTGGCCTTTGTGACGATGAGCGGGTACAGACCCAGGATGATGATGGCGATCACGATGATAACCAGGATCTTGCGCAGGACCGTCATGCGCCACTCACCAGGTCCTTGCCCATCCGGGTTATTATCTTGCCCCCGAGGGTTCGTTTCAACTTCTCGGTCATATCCTTCTCGATGGCCAACAGGCTGTCCAGACACTCCTGGCACCACATCTGGTAGCCGCCATCGGCCCACTTCATGCCTGTATCGTCCACCATTGAATCGGTAACCTCGGAATAGCGGGCTATCTCGAATATCTCGGTCAGAGCGGTCACGTTCTCGGGCTCCAGGGGCAGGGCCCGGAGGATCATACGCCTGAATTCCCGGGCGGTGTGAGCCGGCCCGCGCAGGAACTGGTACCGTTCCATGATATTGCAGAACTGGTGGTAGGCCTGGATGATTATCCGGCGATAATCGTCGGTCTCGTTCATATCCCGACGCATCTGGCGCAATAGCTCGATGACCTCGTACTTGTGGCGCTGGGACCACCAGAGATAGTAGATGGTCAGCATCAGGGCGATGGGGATGCCGATGAGCAGGAAGATCCATTGCTCGATGAAGCTCTCCTCTTCGACAGGGGACGCTTCGAGCGCTATCAACCGCACACCCGACGAGGCAAAGCGGGTCTCATCACCGTCATAGCTCACCGTGAAGGTCACCGCCGCGTATTCATGACCGAACTTGATAGTGTAGGTTCCCAGGCCATCGACAATGGGTACGTTGACAGTTTGATTATCGTCCAGGAGTCCCTTCCTGGATCGGGTAATGGTAAGATCGACCTCCGTATTACCGATGAAGAGCTGGGGGTCGATGCCCTCGGTCAGACGGAAGGTGATGTCCCAGGTCGAATTGTACAATGCCGCCGAGGGGAGCCCCTCGATGGTCAGTTGGGTCGGCTTGTGGATGATAAGCTCCCGGGTCAATGTAACCTGGTCGGGATGAAGGAAGTCACCGGCGAACTTGACGCTCAGGTCATGGGGTCCGTTGGCGTGGTCGTCCACCTGATCGGTGAAGTTGAAGAAGCCATGGCTGTCGGTGGTGGCATTCCGGATCGGCTGGGTGTCGTAGTAGAGTTTGACCGTCCGGTTGGTCAGGCTGGCATTGAGTTCGTCGGTAAGATAACCGGAGAGGTAGTATTCCAGACCCTGGACCAGGATGGGCCACTGGGTACCCGAGGCCAGAAAATCGCTCTTGCCCTTCAGGGTGAGTTGACCAAAGGCCGTCGAATCGAGAAAGTTATCCTGTCTGGAGAAGCGGGCTCGCAGGGTGTAATTGCCAACCGGGTGTCGCGGGTCCAGGGTCAGGTTGACCAGGAAGTGGCCGTCAGCATCGGTCATGATCACCAGGCCCTCGGGCAGGGAATAGTTACCCGGCTCCCGCTCCTCCCCGGTCAGGCCCCCGCCCATCCAGGTCAGATTGTAGGTGATGTTGAAACCATGCAGGGGCAGGTCGAAGGTGTCCAGAAGCTCGCCTTCAAGGAGCAATGTGCCCACGCTGCGATGACGGGACAGGTTGGTCAGGGTCAGCACGGTGCCGGTAAGGGGGGTGAAGTAGGCTTCGGCCGTGGAACCATGATAGGGGCCGAGGCCCAAATATATGGCCTCGACCAGTCTCGGTTCGGACCGACCCTGACCGTCGGTGACCAGATCCTCGGCGATGGTGGTGCCGTTCATCATCAACTCGATGACCTGGTCGGTCAACGGGTTGCCGGCATCGTCGAACAAGGTACCCTGGAGGGTGAAGTTCCGGCCCCTGACCACCTCGGCCTCGGGCAGTATGATCTCGGTCTCGGCCTGGATATAGACCTGGGTGGAGGCATTCGAGCCATGATAGATATCGGTACCGTTGTACACTACCCGGATGGAGCAGTTCTCCAGGGTCTCGTTCCAGTCGATGTACCTGGAATAGGTGAACTTACCATCGGGCCGGGTCATGATCCAGGCCAGGGTTTCGCCCCGCCAGAACAACTCAATATCATCTTCTATGGGTTGACCCGGGTCCTGGTTGTCGGTGAGCTTCCCCGATATCACCAGGGTCGTGTTACGAAACGAGACCTCGGGGGTCACCTTCAGGGTAATGTAGGATGGCGCGGTAACGAAGGTGATGTTCAGGATGGAATCGGAGGGATGGACCCAGGGGTTATCGCTATCGAACACCAGTCGAAGGGTCCGGTTACCGGCCTGGGCCGTGGTCGGCAGGGTGGCATTGAAGGAGAAGTTGTATGGTGAAACATCGGTATCGATGTACGCCTCATACAGTTGTGTGGAGCCCACCAGGGAGAGTTTCAGATCACCCTGCAGGTTCGTAACCTGGGTGTTGCCCTCCAGGGTCCCGTTGACCGAGAATGTCTGGCCCGCCTCCAGGGTGGTGGGTAACACGGCGGTGAAGTTCAGGCTGGCGTCAATGGCCTCAAAGGAGCTGTTGGCGGTCGAACCGTTGAAGTAGAGCCCCCCTCCGTATTCCAGCCACAGGGTGTAGGTGTCAGCCTCGGTGATGTCCATGGAAAAGGAGAAGCTGCCGTCCTGGATGGTGGTGGTATCATCAATTAAAAGAACGGCATCGGTGGAATTCCTGAGGGTCAGGTTCACCTGTGCTCCCTGCACGGCCAATCCGGTCGTATCCTCCAGGGTGCATGCCAGATCGAGGGTGCTTCCATTGGCTATGAACTGGGAATGGGAGGGGTCGGCCAGGGTCGTGTTGGCCCGGATGGTCAGGTCCCATCCATCGGACCAGGTCTCCTTGTAAATGGTGGAGTTGACGGTCTGGCGGGGCAATCGATAGCGTAGGATATATTCACCCACGGTCTTTGATCCGGGAATCGTCACATTGTCGAAGGTGAAGGTGCCGGTGGCATTGGTCTGGGTGGTGTTCAGCCGGCTGCCGGGCTGTTCCAGGGTCCGGTTGAGATAAAGCTGTATGGTAAGCCCCTCGATCTCCTGGGCCAGGGTGTGGCTCATGGAGAATTCCTGTTCCTTGGTTATCAGATGGGGGTTGACCGGTTGTTCTCCCCTGCCTCCGAAAGGATCGAATTCCACATCCTGTTCCTCTTCGATGATAACATGGAGGGGGTTGTCCTCGTCGGGATCCCCGTCTTCCAGCTCATCCGCGTCGGTGTCGGGATCGTTGGGATCCGAGGTGGACCAGCCCTCCTGGTCCCAGTCCAACCTGGGCTCGGAGAAATTGCCGGTGATGTTCCACCACCAGGTGACCTCGTAGCTATCGTCCAGTCCGTCCCCATCGGTGTCGTTGGTGCCCGGATCGGTGGACGGGTCATAGTCGGGACCGCCGTCAAAGGGATTCTCTGAACCGGTCAGCTCCTGGGAGTCGTTCAGTCCGTCCCCGTCGGTATCGTTCAAAAGGGGATCCGAGGCGTATTCGTTGGGATTGTCGATACCGTCCAGGTCGATCCATTTCGGTCGGGCCTCGTCGCCGTCCCAGAGTCCGTCCATATCGGTATCGGTATGGTTCCACCGGGTCTCCCACTGGTCCAGTTCCTTGAAGTTGCTCAGGCCGTCGCCGTCGAAGTCCTCATCGCCGTCGTTGGTCCCGTTACGGCCGGTATCCTTCATGTATGGGTCGAAATGGTCTTCGTAACGGGGATCCAGGGAGCGATTCCACTCCCAGCCGTCCTGAAGGTTGTCACCATCGGTGTCGGGGTTCTGGGGATCCAGCTTCTTGAGGACCCCATACCGGTACTCCTCGATATTGGGCAGGTCGTCCCCATCGGGATCCTCGTCACTGTCGTCGACGGTGGGGTCCAGGCCGTTGGCCACCTCCCAGCCGTCATCCATCCCGTCGCCGTCGGTGTCATCGTCGTGGGGGTCGGTCTCTCCCGGACCCTCCCCGTCGTTCCAGGGTCCGACATCGACGATGTCGTTGTCATTGCGGTCCTCCACCGGATCGACGATACCGTCGCCGTCGCTGTCGATCATGTCATCGGTGCCGTTGGTGGGGTCGGTGAACTCCAGCAGTATCTCGTAGTTGTCCTCCCGGCCACCGCTGTCGGTATCGCTGTTCAACGGGTCTGTCTCTCCGGTCTCATTGGCGGGATCCCAGGTTCCATTGTCCAGAGCGCCATCCCGGTTCCGGTCCTCGTCACCGTCCAGCAGGCCGTCACCGTCGGTGTCATCAATGAAAGGGTGGGTGATGGTCGTGTTGTCGCTATCGGACTGCCAGATGACGGACGTGTGATTGTGGCGTTGGCTACGGCCCAGTTCCAGTCCATCGGAGAGCCCGTCGCCGTCACTGTCGTGCTTGAGGGGCAGGGTGAATGAGCCATTATAATAGACCAGGGTCATGTTCGGGCCGTCGTACTGCCTGATCACAAGGTCAAAGAGCTGGAACTCCTCGCCATCCAGCAGGCCGTCCTCATCTGTATCGGCGTCGGTGGGATCGGTCCGGTAGGTGAAGTATGTGCCGGGATGTTCAAGACCCTCCAGTTCCTCGTTGTCAAACAGACCATCTTCGTCGGTGTCGTTGCGGTTGGGGTCGGTGACGTAGTTGTTGTGATTGTCAAAGTCATCGAGCTGGATGAGCTCGGGTAACACCTCGTCGCCGTCGAACAGGCCGTCGCCGTCGGTGTCATTGTTGTTTGGGTCCGAGCCGGTGTTCATCGCCGAGGCGAAGATGCCGGTGTTGGTCTCCACATCGTCATTGAGCCCGTCGCCATCGGTATCGAGGTTGGTATTGTTGGAGCCGGGATCGGTGGCGTTGCCCTCGATGGTATCGTCCTTGCCGGTGGAGTTGCTGGATTTGTTGGCTGAATCGCCTCCGGCGGAGTAGGGGGCCGTGGGCTCGAATCCCACCCAGCCGAAATCCGCGAACTGGGCCTCGGCCCAGGCATGGCCGTTGCCGACGGTCACCCACCGGGTATCGGTTTCCGGGTCGATCTCACCCAGAGCGTAGCCGACTACGAAGCGAGCGGGGATGTCGTTGAGGCGAGTGAGCACGACGAAGGCCGAGGCGAAGTTGGTGCACTTCCCCTCCTGGGAATCGAAGAGGAAGTACTCGACACTATCCTCTCCCTGGGGGGCCGGGGTGGCGTGCAGGGTATACGTGTAGGTGGTGCTCAGGTGATCGCTGATATGGCGGGCCAACTGGTAATCCGAGGCCAGGCCACCGTTTGCCGCGTCAGCCTCGGTCTTCAGGTCTTCGGCCAGGTTCCGGACGCTCTCGGGTATGTTGTCGAGCTTCTTGTAACGGTGGTCGGCGGTGTGGGGATAACCGTTGGCCAGCTCCAGGGCCGAGGTCTCGAAGGTGTACTCCTCGGTAGTGAAGGAATAGAAGCTGATGTCCTTGCCGGTCCAGAAGGCGTCCTCGGAGTCGACTTCGATATTGTAGATGCCCACGCCGGCGGGTTGGATGGGATCCAATCGGGTCGTATGCAAGGCTGTGGGCAGGAAGGAGCTGGTGGTGTTGCCCTGGTAGTCGATCTCGTAGGTAAAGGTGACCATGGAGACCGCCAACCCCGGTTTGATCTCCTTGCCGATACCGGTGCCCTCGTAGCCGCCCCGGGGATTGTTGTACATGGAGTCGGAGTATCCGATGTCGCTGGAGATGCGCCACTGGGCGCCGGTGTACTCATCGTAGGCCGCCGCCCGCCAGTAACGGGGATTGGAGTTGGGTTGGATGTCTTCAGTGGAGCCATCGATATGGGTAAGCTCGACGGTAAAGAGCTTCTGGTTCATATCGTAGGGGTTCTGATCCTGGCCATAGAAATTGTCGATGCCTGCCTGGTCGCTGAACTGGTTTGGATCGATGAAGTCCGGGTCCTCGGAGTTGGGAATACCGTCGCCGTCGATATCGTCGTCTTCCATGTTGGGGATACCATCGCCGTCCAGATCGCCTTCGGGTCCATACATGTCCTTGAGCCAGGGAGGTATCTCATCCGAGCCTGCCAGATCCTGCCAGAAGTCCTCCTCCTGCCCATCGGGGATACCATTGCCATTGGAATCGTCCAGAAATGGATTGAAACCCATCATCAACTCGTATGAGTCGTTCAACCCATCACCGTCGGAGTCGAACTCGGGAAAACTGGGGTCAGGGTTGTCTTTTGCCTCATCCTGGGTTACGTGTTCACTGGAGCGGGTCGAGCGCAGGGGGGTGTAGGGTAAGGCCGTGACCAACAATAATACCATGATCAAGGCCAGATACTGCTTACCACGCACTGGATTCACCTTATCGGCCGGGACGGACCGCTGAATTGGTGTTTAGCATAGGCAACCTATAAAGGTTCTCTTATGATTCAATGATACTATTTAAAAAGGGCTGAGGTGTGAAGCTATGACAAAAAGCAGCCCTTGGGTAACACCCCTGCCTCCATTGTTACACGTGGCTCTCGCCGGCTCTGTCCATAGCCGTCGCCAGGCCCACCAACTGCACGGGGCCGTAACCAGGCCCCCTGTGCTTCCATGGCTATCGCCCAGGCCCGCCCGCTGCCGCATGTGGCCGCCGATTGCCATCGCCAACACTTTGTGTTGACTCGGACTTGAACCCTTTTAGGTTTCAAGGCCAACGCTTCGCATTGTCTCGGACTTGAACCCCTACGGGCTTCAAGACCACCGGCCCCGCACGTTGTTATGCCGAAGCCGGCCGCGCACTACACGCGGCGGTAGGATGGTCCTCAAGAGGCTTCTACGGCTCGCGGCACTGCTGGCCCCCGTGTTACATGTAGTTACGCCGAGTCTATGACTCCGGCCCATCCCAGATCGGCGGCGTGAAGTAGCGCTTGGCGTCCTGGTTGACCTGAGGTAACCTGAGCACGCCGGCCTCGCTGTCGTCGATGTCCACGTAGAAACCACCGGCGGTGTTGACATAGTCCTCGCCGGTGGGGGCCAGGGTCAGCTTAAGGGCGTGGCCGGCCTCCAGTACCACATCCATGGCCAGGAACTCCATCTTGGCCGTGACCCATCGGGCCGGTTGCGGATCGAAATTGTCACCGCCTTCGTGGTAGCGAAGGTCCATGATGGCATGGCCCAGGTGCAGCCCGGTCTCCGCGTCCTCCAGCAGGGCGTAGATCTGGCCGCCGCCGGTGGGGGACCAGGCCCGGACATGGAACTGGGGCAAGTAGCCGAATCTCAGTTCCTCCTCGAAGGGCTCGGTCTCGAAGGTCACGTTCATGGAGGGCAGGCCCTCGTAATTGCTGCCGATGAGGCGGGTTCCCGAGGAGGTGAGTTTCAACTCCCGGCCCAGACGCAACTCAAGGGGCGTCGAATCCTTGGCCGGATAGTGATCCTCGATACGCCAATCGCCCAGATGGTCCTGGACCTCTATGTGCAAGGCAGGCTTGAAAGGGCCGTCTTTGAGGTAATAGTCGAACCACTCCAGCAGGTCCTGCATCCAATCCCAGCGTACAGTCCCGGGGAAAGCCTCGACACCCCGATTCTGCTTTATGGTCCGATCCCGGTGTGCCTCCCAGCGATCGGGGTAGTCATGGGTCCATTGGCCGAACCAGGCCTTGGATTCGATGCCGGCGGCCTTGAGCTGGTTGATCACCGGCACCCCCATGTGGGGATCGACATTCCAGTCCTGCAATCCCTGGATGAGATAGACCGAGCCTTCGTAATGCCGGAGTACCCGTTCCAGGAAGTATCGCTCCCGCCAGTAGGAGAGGGCCTCGGGAGTGATCTCGTCGCCCCATAGGACCGTAGCCGTTCCGTGGGCCCAGCCGGTGAGGTAATCGGGGCAGGCGTTCTGATGATCCTCGCTGTTGCCATCGGTGCCGTATCCGCCATAAACCACGTTGTGCATCAGCGCCCCCCGATCCTCGGATGAACCGTTGCGCCACATCAGCTCCTTGACCCCGATGAGCCCCGAGATGGGCACAATGGTCTTCAGGGCCGGGTTGCCGTAG
>CAYSUX010000069.1:0-11951 GCA_964434315.1 uncultured archaeon | reverse complement strand
CGCCAGGACCCCACCTCCCAGTACGCCGCCGTGGTGCCCAACTTCATCACCGCCGCGGCCCGGGGCCAGGCGCCGACCATCTACGGCGACGGCGAGCAATCCCGGGACTTCACCTTCGTGGCCGACGCGGTCCAGGCCAATCTGAAGGCCGCGGTGTCGCCAAAGGCCGACGGTCGGGTGGTCAACGTGGCCACCGGAGAGCGGGTAACGGTCAACGAGCTGACCGAAAAGATAATCGCCCTGGTGGGCGCCGATGTCGAACCGGTGCATGTAGATGAGCGAGCCGGCGATATCCGCCACTCCCTGGCCGATATCTCCCTGGCCCGAGAGCTGATGGGCTATGAGCCGCGATTCACCCTCGATGAGGGGCTGGCCGAGGCCGTTGAGTTCTTTATGAAATGATGCCGGGGCCGGAAGGAATAGGAGCGAAGGCCGGTATTGAATGAATGAAGGCCGCGAAACCGGATGCCCGAGAAACCCCTTTCTGCTTGGCAAGGCAAGCTGACCGACGATCCGCCTTCGGAATCCTACATACAACCTCCATAATCCTTTTTATACTTCCCGTCAGGCTCCAAACCCATGTCCTTCTTCGGCCGGCTGGTACTGACCTTTCTGCCCATAACTCCCAAGTTCGTCATCCGGTTCTTTGCCAAACGCTATGTAGCGGGCGAGAGTCAGGAGCAGGCCATAGAGTATGTGCGAGAGCTCAACTCCCGGGGTTTTGTGGCCACCATCGACGTGCTGGGCGAGGATGTATTCACCAGGGAACAGACCCGGGAAGCCCGGGACGACTACCTGAAGCTGGTGCCGGCCATCGCCGAGGCCAAGGTGGACGGGAATGTCTCGCTGAAGCTCACGGCCCTGGGCCTGAAGATGGACCCCCAGCTCTGCTGGGAGAACCTGAAGGCCATCCTGGACGAGGTGAAGAAGGCCGACAACTTCCTGCGTATCGACATGGAGGACCCACCGGTCATCGAGGCCACCCTGGACCTGTATCGCCGGGCCCGGGAATACTACCCGAAGGTGGGTTGCGTGCTCCAGGCCAATGTCAAGCGCGCGGACGAGGATGTGCCGCGGATGATATCCGAGAGGGGGCACTTTCGCCTGTGCAAGGGAGTTTACAGTGAGCCAAAGGATGAGCTCGTCTTCGATTTCCAGGAGGTTCGCGAACGGTTCCTGGACTTTGGCAAACAGATGCTGGACGCCGGCACCTATGTCGGTCTGGCCACCCATGATGACTGGCTTATCGAAAAGTTCGAAGCCTACCTGAAAGAAAAGGAGATCCCCAAGGACCGCTACGAATGGCAGGCCCTTATCGGCGTGCCCATCGACAGGACCCTGGAACGGCTGGTGAAAGAAGGTCACAAGGTTCGATACTACGTGCCCTTTGGCGAGAACTGGCTGGCCTATTCCAGACGTCGGTTGAAGGAGAACCCCGACATCGCCAGCAAGGCCATCGGGGCCATGTTCAAGTGGCCTTGGTTTTCCAGGTCAAAACCGCGGGCGTAGGAAGCGTGGGTGAACCGACTCTCCGATAGCGCCAGAACCTTGGGGGTACCGGCACCCAGATCCTCCCGGAACAGCCATAACAGTAAACTACCACTCAGCCTACTTCAGTAAACTAGAGCTACATATCGGTTTGATAAACAATTAATACAGTTAAACTACTATCACGTAGCATATTATATTCATATTATTAATTAGTAAACTATAATTACAGTAAACTATAACTACATATTAAATTAATAAACTACAATTACAGTAAACTTTAATTACATATACTCGTTGATCCATACATGACCCGTCAGGAATCCATCGATGATGACCACACTCGTGTCTTTCCCTGCGGTGGGCCGGTGGGCGGGGAACACCTTGTGGGGCGCGAGACCGAGATCGCCAGAATAACAAAGATGCTGAGCCGTGGACAGAGCGTGGTCCTGGCCGGTCCCCGACGATATGGCAAGACCTCGGTGTTGCTGGAGGTGCTGGGACGGCTGCGCGACAAGGGATTGCACACGACCTTCGTGGACCTCTTCGAGGTGGCCAATGTGGGAGGGCTGGCCGACCGGTTGGTGGGCGGCGCCCTCCGGAACGAGGGTATGTCGGGACCCAAGTTGGTAGCCCTGGCCCGCCAGGGTGTCCAGAGGCTCAAAGAGAGGATAAAGATAGCCCAGCTCAGCGCCAATGGGATGGAGGTCCTGCTGGAGTTCAGCGGCGATCCGGACCCCCACCGGCTACTGGCTTCGGCCCTGGACCTCCCCGATTCCTTCGCCGCCCGGTACGGGGTTCGGGCGGTGGTGGCCCTGGACGAGGCGGGCGAGTTACTCACCCTTGACGGTGAGGGGCTGTTGAAGCTCATGCGGGCCCGTTGCCAACAGCATGAGAACACTGCTTACCTCTTCTCGGGAAGCCAGGAAACGTTACTGACCAGACTGTTCACCCACAAGGCCCAGGCCTTCTACGGGTTCGCCAGGATCGAGACCCTGGGACCGGTGGAGACAAAAGCCTGGCAACCCTACATCACCGGAACTTTCGCTGACCATGGGAGGGAGTGCCCGACCAAGGTGGTCAGGGCAATTTTGAAGATCACCGGGGGCCACCCCTACTACACCCAGCATCTGTGCCAGAGCATCTTCTATACCAGGGGTTCCGGCGAACCCGGCCGGGCTGTGAAGCTTGCGGAGGTTGACTGGGCATTGGAACTGACCCTGGACCACCATCGGGCATATTTCGACGAGCTGTGGGGCTCCCTGCGCAGGGCCTCGTACCTTCAGCGGGGTCTGACCCGGTCCCTGGCCCTCGAGCCGGATATCTCCCCCTATACCGTATTCAAAGGTCGGGCCTCCAACGCCGCGGTATACCGGTCCCTTATGACCCTTATCGAAAAGGGAGTCCTGGCGCGGGTGACCCGTGAGGCCGAGACCGGGTAGGGGAAAGGAAAGGCGAATGGGAAAGGGAATGGGAATGGGGCCAGCGGGACCGGGAGAGGCCGGAACGGGCGTTACCGGCTCATCGATCCGCTATTCAGGATGTATCTTCAGGAGCTGTTCAAAGGTCGGGACCTGCCCGGACCGAGGTGAGTTGGAGTTCAAGATGATCAGGGTGTATTCGACAGGCGCTCGATATTTGCCCTGCCCCGGGTGGTAGCCGGCATCTGGAATAGATGCTACTGGAGTTTGTCACCTGCCCACCCTCAACGTCGGGCCGTCCGCCACGAACATATCTTTAATATAGCGCCCGGCCTCGCAACGGCGATGGATGATACCGGCCTGCTCGTCCTGGATATCCTGCTCTTCACCGGCCTGGTCTGCCTGGCCCTGGGGCACATCATCGCCAGCCGTGACCATCGTCTGCGCGTCGGTCAGGGTCAGGACCGAGGTCGAAGTCGAAGCGGGCAGGCGGGCAAAGGCGGCGAGGGTGGTAATGGGGAGGGGGGTGACAGAAAGGTCGGCGGCATACCATCCCAGATGTGGCTGGTTCTGCCCCGCAGGACCGGACACCTGATATCGGGTGTCGGTTACCTGGCCTTCGGCAGCTTCTGGGTCGGACAGGTGGGCCATTACCTGGATATCGCTGATATCGTCAACGCCCTCTTCGCCGCGGCCGCTCTGCCCTTCTTTGGTTACCTGGCCTACCACGAGTACCTCTCCTACGAATGGGATGAGGTCTACACCCCGCTTCGCTGGCTGGGCGCCACCGTGGTCCTGGCCGGCGGCATCTACTTCGCCGTCGATCGGGTCCCCTACCTGTCGGGCGCCCTGATCAAGATGGTGGCCGACCAGTCGGCCTGGGTCATCACCGAGCTCTTCGGCTTTCATGTCAACGCCGGCGCCATCGATTATGGCACCAACCAGCTCTGGTTCAGGGCCGGCTCCGGCCACGAACAGGTCAGGGTGCCCTTCAACGCCGTGGATGAGATGGACGAGGGGGCAAGCCACATCAACATCATCCTGGCCTGCACCGCATTGCAGTCGATGATCGTCTTCATCGGCGGTATCCTGAGCACCAGGGCTCCCAATGACCGTCGGCTCAAGGCCTTCATGATCACGGTGCCGGTCATCTACCTGCTCAACCTGCTGCGCAACGCCATCGTCGCCTGGCTCAGCTACAGCGGTACCATGGATTTCGACCCGGCTCACAACTACGTGGGCAAGGGCGGCTCCCTGGTCGCCCTGGTCTTCCTGGCCGTTGCCACCTTCACCATCTTGCCCGAGATGCACGACAATATCCTGGGCCTGTTCGATATCACCAAACGCAAGCGGGGCCAGCCCTACCCGCCTCCAAGGGAACCCCCGAACGGTGAGGGTGGGGAAAAGAAGATAAAAGCACCCAGGACCGATGCAGGCGATGCCGGGTCGCCTGTCGGGCGACCCCGGTCGCCGGATGAGTCACCGGATGTACCGCAGGATGAGCTGCCGGACGACGACGAAAGCAACAACAACAACAACGATAGCTACAATGGTGACATTGGCAACACCAACGGTGACGATGACAACCTCGACAATAATGGCAACGGTGACGGTGGCGACGACGGCAATAATAGCGACGACGATGACCAAAACGAAGACAAGGACGAAAGGGGACCCGGATGAGGCCGCTACTGGCGCGGGGCACCCCCCCCTGGATCACCATACCCTGGGTCGTCGGGGCCCTGTTGTGGAGCGCCGTTCGGATGACCGACAGCGGCACTGTCTGGCTGCTCCTTCCCTTCCTGTCGCTTTTGACCGGGCTCTTTTTACTCTGGTTCTTTCGTGATCCCCATCGTGAACCGGCCAGGGGTCTGGTCTGTCCCGCCGACGGTGTGCTCATCCACATCGACCAGGAGAGGGAGAGGACCCGGTTCGTGGTCTTCATGAACCCGTTCAATGTCCATGTCAACCGTGCCCCACTGGCCGGCAAGGTCATCTCCCAGACCTATCACCGCGGCGGTTTCAAGCCCGCCTACCAGGCCGACGCCGCCGTGAACGAGCGATTGGTGACCCGGTTGGAGAGTGACCTGGGGGAGGTGGTCGTGACCCAGATCGCAGGGGTGCTGGTGCGTCGCATTGTCAGCTATGTCAAGGAGGGGCAGCGCCTGGAGGCCGGCCAACGCATCGGCCTTATCCGTTTCGGCTCCCGGGTGGAGGTCGAATTGCCGTCAAAGGGGCTGGATATCACTGTAAAGAAGGGGCAAAAGGTACTGGCCGGTACCACCGCGCTGGCCAGCCTGGACCCGATATCCACAGAGGGGGATGACCGGTGAGCCGGGCCGAACCGGAACCGAAGGACTCGGATGACCCGAATGGCTCAGATGCCTCGAAGGACTCGGATGGTTCGAAGCCCTTGAATGACCATCAACAGAGCCCGGATGGCTCCGGGGCCGGGTCCGGGACCGGTAAGAAAGGGCTGTTTGGATTTATCGGCACCTTCCTGCGCAGCTTCACCTATATCTCGGCCGGCGACCTCTTCACCCTGGGCAACGGTATCCTGGGTTTCCTGGCTTTGACCTACATCATGGACAACTACCGGGTCGCCTATGGCGTGGCGGTCGGATTGCTGCTGCTGGCCATCGTGGCCGACGGGCTCGACGGCGCCGTGGCCCGCCGATTCGGCACCAAACATCACTACGGCGTCTACCTGGACAGCATTGCCGATACCGTCTCGTTCTGCCTGACCCCGGCGGTCCTGGTCTACATGCTCTTCTATGATCCCTCCCGGGGTCCGGCGCTGGATATCCTCAACGATGACCTGGCCTTCGACCCCCGCTTCGACATCCACAACGCGGTGGCCATCGCGTCGGCGTTGACGATCGGGGTCATGGGCATGCTGCGCCTGGCCCGCTTCTCCCTGAAGAAGGAGGACGTCAGGCCTCACTTCTCGGGTCTGCCCACGCCGGCCATGACCATGGTGGTGCTACCGGTGGTTCTGCTCTGGTCGCCCAGTAGCCATCTCGAGTCCCTGGAGGGGGGGCCTTTCGACGTGGGGGTCGCATCGTTGCTGGCCTGTATCGGCCTGGGACTCTGCGCCATCCTGATGGTGACCGAGTTGCCCTATCCCAAGCTGAGAGGCAAGTTCGCTTTGGCGGCCCTTGTTTCCCTGGTCATGAGCGCCATCGGCGTGGTGATGTTCCTGCTGGACCATGAGCTCACCTGGGTGCCCTGGGTCGTGGTGTTGGGGCTGCAGGCCATTTACACCCTCGGCGGGCCGTTCACAATGAGGTACATGGATATGGAACCGGGAGCGCTGCCCCCTTCTGACCTGGCCGCTGAACCAGAGAACTGAGCTTGCCTTGGGGTCCGAGCCGCGAGCCGCCTACCTGGCCATGTTCTCGGTACCGCAGATGCCGCAATCCACCCAGACCGGTCGCTGGTCGCTGTGCACCTCGATGACGGCCCCGCATTCCGAGCAATCCACGACCACGTCGGTGTTGGTTTCCTTTATACTGCCGCTCCTGAAGCTGGCAAAGGCCCGGGTCTGGTCCTCGGGCCGGGTCCTCCTCCTGCGCTTCATGAAGGGTACGAAGATCCACGAGATGATCCAGATAAGGAAAACGAGAACGAGAAGGCCGATCAAAAGAAGATATATCTCCGGAAGGGCCCAGTCGGACCAGGGGTAAAACTCCATGGGGGTGTAATAGCGGCCCGGCTTAAAGATTTTAGGGCTCTGCCAGTCCGGCAGTTTGTTGTTCATTGATATGATGGGCCGGACCTTATCGACCATCATCCACATTCACTATCGCGTCGATCATCCGGGTCACCCTGTGGGCCTCGGCCACATCGTGAACCCTCACTATCTCCACCCGGGCCATGGCACAGGCGGCCACGACACCCAGGGTACCTTCCAGCCGCTCAGTCACCGGCAGACCCAGTACGGCGCCTATGAACGACTTGCGGGAAGGACCCACCAGCAGGGGGCAGCCGAGCCTACGGAACTCCTCCAGACGGGAGAGTATCCGCAGGTTCTGGTCCACGGTCTTGCCGAATCCGAGGCCGGGGTCCAGGACCATCCGGTCGCGGGCGATACCTGCCTCCCCGGCCTGGGCCACCCGCTCGCCCAGCCAGTCGATGACATCGTCCACGACATCGTCGTAGGCCGTGGTCGGGTCTGCCGTCCCCTGCATGGTCAGCGGGTCGCCCAGCATATGCATGACCACCACCGGCAGACCCAGCTCGGCCACGGTCTCCACCATCGCCGGGTCGCGCAGGCCGGTGATATCGTTGATAAGCGTCGCCCCGGCCTCTGCCGCGGCTCGTGCCACCCCGGGTTTGAAGGTATCGATGGAGACCGGCACATCGGACTGCGAGACCAGGGCCTCGATGACCGGCAGGACCCGGGAGAGCTCATCGTCCATCTTGACCGGAGGCGCGCCCGGGCGGGTCGATTCCCCTCCCACATCCAGGATGGAAGCACCCTGCCCGGCCAGCTCCAGGCCATGGGCGATGGCCCGTTCGGTGTCGAAGAACCGGCCCCCGTCCGAGAAGGAATCTGGGGTGACGTTGACCACCCCCATCAGGCGGGTGCGTTGACCCAGGCTCAGGCTATGTTCGCCCAGTCGCAGGCTCCCGGCGGTCACTCACGTACCTCACTCGTACCTCACTCGCGCAGGATGAACTCGGATGAACAACCGCCACAGGCCACCCGTATGGGTCGCTGGGGCGTCGCCACCTCGATGGATGAGCTACAGGTCGGACAGGATAACACGGTCATACCGCCCGCCGCCGTCTCGGAGTAATCGTAGCCCTCCTCGCCTCCTGCCCGTCCGTGCATCACGGCTCCGCCGGCGATGGCCAGCAATAGGGGCAGGGCCAGGATCAACAGCACCACCGGCTCGGGTAGGCCCAGTTTATCGGCGATGTCGGAGATAATGGGCCAGTCGTCCTCTGTCTTAGTCTCGGTGGCCTTGACGACCCTCACGGTGACCGAGTCGGTGCTGGTGTCGGTGCCGTCATCGATGGTCAACAGGATCTGATAGGTTCCCTCGGTTTCGAAGGCCCAGAAGTACTGTCCGTCAACGGCTCGACCAGGATAATCGTGGCCCTGGATGGTCCAGGTGAATTCCAGGGGATCGTTGTCGGGGTCGTTGATACCGGAGACCAGGAAGATCACAGCTTCGTTTAGCCCTGCCTCCAGGGTGTCCGCGGTCAGGCTCGTGGCATCATCTTCCAGCATCACCTGGGCTGTGGCCGTCGGTGGGTGGTTGGGCGGGCGGGTCACGGTGATGGTCACATTGCCGGCCTCGGTCCAGTACGATTCCAAAGGCTCGTCCTGGGATATGGGAGGCGGTATCTCCTTCACCAGGACCTGGGGATAGAAGGTGCGGCTCTCGATACCTGGCTCCAGGGTGTAATTGATGGATATGGTCCCGTCGATTATCCTGAACTTGCGGTCCTGGCCATTCTCGTCCTTCATCGTGGTGCCCATTCTGGAGAAGGTGATCCAGTCCCCGTCATCGCCCCATTCCGATACCCAGGTATCATCCCCGAGGGTCGGCGAGGCTATGTCCAGGGCGAACTTGTACTCCAGTTCCGAACGCCCGTCAGGGTCCTCGCTGCCCGAAGCGTCCAGGGTGATGAAATCGTTGATGAAGATATTGGCATTATCGGTCAAGTTGGTGGTCAGATGGGATACGGGAGGTGAGTTGGTCACCACCTCGATCTCATAGGAGACGACGTTGGATAGTTTCTTCTTGTGGTCGCGCACCTGTACCTTGACCACCTTGGTACCGGGATTATCAAAGGAGAAGGCCCGTTCCTGGGAGGCCACCCAGGAGGTCCATCCGCTCTCTCCCGACTTGGGGTAGTAACTGTACGAAAGGTCAGAGTCGCCATCATCACCATCCGGGTCGCCGCCGGTATCCTCGTTGTCGTGGGAGTCGCTGGCATCCAGATTGACGGCTTCTCCGACCCACAACGAGGTCTTGCTCACCTCGGCAACCGCCACCGGAGCCTCGTTGGGTACCTCTTCGATGTGAAGGAAGGCCGAAGCCTGGTTGTTGATCTCCCGGGTCTCCTTCCTGGGGGACTGGGTGTCCTCCACCACCACGATGATATCATGATCACCGGGGGGTAATGTCGGATCGGCGTACCAGGTACGGCTGATGTTCATGGAGCCTCCCGGTAACAGTACGCCTGGGTCCTGGCCGGCAGCCGGGTACTCGACGATCTTGTCGCGTGAGCTCACGTTGCCGTCGTAGAAGGTGACTCGCCAGTCATCGATGGATACCGAGCCCAGGTTGCGCACGATGACCGACATCTTGACGTCCTGCTCGTCTGTGGGATTACGGGGGTCGAAGTAGATGCGATCGTCATTCACCTCCAGGTCCGGCTTGTCCAGATCGCCTTCCAGGCCGAAGATCCATACATAGGTGGAAGAGCCCGCCACGATCTCGTTGCGCTCATCGCCCGAGAGGTTGCCCACGTTGAGGCCGCCATAGAATCCGCTATCCGATGAGAGGGATGTGGACTCACTCTCTTCCTTGGTCAACATGATATCATGGCCGCTGCCGTCGCCGGGATCCTCCTCGGCCTCGTAGACCAGCAGAGCCCCGTTCTTCTTGCCCACGATTATCTCCAACTGGGCATCCTCGTCCAGGTTGCCCGACCATAGCCCCCAGGCGGCCGAGGTGCCCAGGTTCTTCTCGAACTTGGGATCGGAAGCCGGGTCGTTGGAGCCATCATAGTAGAAACCGGTGATAGTACCGTAGGTCTCGGTATTCGGGTTCTCGGCGTCGCCGGTGAGGATCTCGATCTCCCCATCATCGTCCACATCGATTATCTGCAACCCGAACGGAGAGGGGTTATCGACCTGCAGGTTCAGGCTGCGGGAGTAGCTACCGCCGCCATAGTTGTAGACGTAGACCCGGCCCTTCATGGTGGCGCTGTTGTTGGCCACACCGACCACCACCTCGTTGGAGCCGTCGTTGTCAGCGTCGCCGATGTCCACGCCCATGGTCAGGGAGTCCAGGTCATCGGTGCTGTATTCCTCGTCGAAACCGCTGCCATCGAAACCATAGACCATCATCCAACCGCTCCAGGTGGTTCTCTTGTTCTGTCCGCTGCCCACCGAGTAGGAACGGGAAACCGCAAGGGCTATCTCCGGGTAGTTGGAGCCATCCAGCTCACCCACCGCTATGCCCCAGACCGACTCGATGTCGCCGGGGGTCTCGTAATGGTCATTGAAGTCGTCGGTGTCCCAGTTGTAGAAGACATGGAGCTTGCCATATATCTCGGAACCCTCGTCATCGGTGGCGAATGGATCACCGGTACCCACCAGCAGGTCCGGGTCCCCGTCGTTGTTCACATCCGCGATCTCCAGACCGACGACCGAGCCTTCGAGGATATCCGAATACCACTCCAGTTCCCGGGATACCCCGTCGAAAACCAGCACCCGTCCTTGCTGGGAGCCTATGGCCACCTCGTTGAGGCCGTCACCATCGATATCCCCGATGGCGTTGCCATAAGCATAGCCGCCCACGATGGAGTAGGGGCCGCCTGCCGGTGTCAATGGGTCGGCCGGGTCGGTGGACCAGATCTGGTTGTGAGTGGATGAGGATGGTATCTCCCAGGCCTTGAGCACACCCATGTCGCCGCCATGGATCAGCCAGCCCTCGGCCGCCAGGTAGGTGAGGCCACCGCCGTCGGCCCGGTACTTCTCGCCGCAATCCCAGGATTGGTCGGCCTCGAGAGTGTCCCCGTCATAGGTCAAAATGTAGATCATGCCCCCGTTGGTCACGACCACCAGCTCGGGATCACTGTTGCCATAGAGGTCAACCGCCTCCAGGCCCCGGACCTCCGTGATGGTCGTGGATGACTTCACCACCGTGTGGTCGTCGCCGCCGGGGTAGAGCAACAGATTGCTGTCCGAGCCCACGATGTACTCGTCCTTGCCGTCGCGGTCCAGATCGGCAGCCAGTCCGCCGTAGGGGTTCCAGCCCGGGGCATCGGCGTCGTCGGCTTCGACATGGAACTCCAGGTCGTGATCGACACCGTCATAGACCAGGACATCGCCATCCTTGGTGGTGGCCATTATCTCCAGGTTCGAGTCGCTGTCGAAATCACCGACCGCCACGCCAAAGAGGTTCTCCTCGGCCAGGCCGGTATCGTATTCGATCTTGTGGAACCATTCGGGTTCGTCGTGGTGGCCCTTGACATGGAAATCGTTGTACTCGCCCTCGGGAGACATGGCGTCCACGACCCACAGGTAGCCCTGGTCACCGCCCAGGATCAACTCGATGGAACCGTCATCGTCCACATCCTCCAGTACCAGGCCGTAGGGTTTGATCTCGGCCGACTGGGTGTTGGGCAGGAAATCCACCCCGGCGGACCAGTTCTCCTCGTCGTTGTGGGTGACGCCGTCGATTATGCGTACCAGGCCACCGCGGGTATCCAGGTTATAGCCTATCGCGATCTCCAGGGCGTCGTCATCATCGATGTCGGCGATGGCCAGGCCCCGTACCGGGCCGCCCATCTTGACCGACTGCCACTCCTCCACGAAGCCGCCGTTGTCACCGATGGAATCATCGAATCCGAGGATGTGCACATATCCCTGGCCGTTACCGACCACGAGTTCGATATCGCCATCGTTGTCAATATCGTCAACGGCGATGGCTTCGAGCTCGCCAAGGCCGGAGCCGAGGCCGATATGCCATATCTCGCGCAGGTTGCCTTTATCGCGGTCCGAACGGCTGGCGCCCTGGACCGGGCCGGTGAAGCTCAAGGCGGACCCCAGTAACAGGGTCAGTATCATCATTACAATTATCGGGCGGGCTGAACTGCTCATGCTCTCACCTGTTGGTATATAAACCAGCGACGGACGCTATATGTAGTTAACGTTGACGCGTCCAATTTCATTATATAAACTTTGGAGCACCCCTTTGACAATCGACATATTTTGCGCTCCGAAGTTCCCGGACCGAGCCTTGGACCAGGCCTTGAACCGAGCCTTGGACCGAGCTTTGGACCGAGCCTTGGACC
>CAYSUX010000068.1:0-12168 GCA_964434315.1 uncultured archaeon | reverse complement strand
CCGGTTAGCGCCGTTGTCCAATGCATTGCGGCAGCAAGTACTACCCCAAACTGTTCCTTCTCTCCCAGGCTTTACTTGTAGTTACCCTAATCGTCGTCTCCATTCAATTCGGTAACGAAGAATTCCTCCTTTTCGGTCATGGTTTCGAGGTCAACGAGACGCTCTGGATCCTCACCCTGTTCTCGATGCTGACCCTGGCCAGCGGTTTCTTCTTCGTCATTGCCCTAAGCTACGAGGACCCTTACGATGTCGCCCGCCGGGAATCGGGGAATCATGGAAAGCATGGGAATCCCCTGGTCTCCTTTCTCGTGGCGGTCAGGAACGATGAGCGATCGATAGTCGATTGTGTCGATTCGATGCTGGCTCAGACCTACCCCAACCGGGAGATATTCATCGTGGATGACGCCAGCGAGGACGGGACGGCCCGGGTCCTGAAAGAAAGATATGGAAAGGTCAGCGAGGTCACATTGCTTGGATGTGAAAGAAACAGGGGCAAGAAGGGTGCCCTGGCCAAGGCCCTGGCCATAGCCGGGGGCGATATCCTGGCCTTCACCGACAGCGACTCGGTCTGGGAGCCGGACGCCATCGAACGGGTCGTCGCCATCTTCGAGCACGACCCCGATGTGGGGGCGATCAGCGGCCATTGCAACGCCACCAATGCCGATATCAATGCCCTGACCCGGATGCAGGACGCGTGGAACGAGAAGCAGTACCGCCTGCGGAAGGGGTTCGAATCGGTCTTCGGCGCGGTCTCGTGTGTCTCCGGTCCCCTGGCCTGTTACCGTCGGGCGGCGGTCTACAACTATATACCGGCCTGGGAGAACGACCGGTTCCTTGGCCAGCGGTTCAGGTTCGCAACCGATCGCACCATGACCGGCTTTGTTCTGGGCGGGGCGAAACTGGGTCCGGAATTGAAAGCGCGATACCCGGAGTCGCACTTTGTGCAGAACGAGGACCATCCGGCCCGGAACTGGAAGGTGGTCTACTCCAATTCGGCCCGGGCCAGGACGATGGTCCCAGACACGCGACAGAAACTTGTGACCCAGAGGATCAGATGGGGCAAGAGCTTTATTCGCAATCTATTTCTTACCGGGCGATTCTACTGGCGACGACCGATGTTGCCGGCCCTCTACTTCTATCTGAACATCATCTATGTGTTCGCCCTGCCGGTCATCATCGCGGCCATACCGGTATGGCTGTGTCTCAATGGCCATTGGCAGCCCCTCGCTCTCTATCTGGCTCTGTTCGGTTCGATCTGCCTGGTCTCGGGAGCGGCGATCCGGATCGAGAACGAGCGTCTGGCGCGATGGGTCGGCCGCCCCCTGTTGAGCCTGTTCGGTCTCATCGCCTTGCCATGGCTACTCCTTTATTCGGTCATCACCATCCGGAACATGACATGGCAGCGCGACATCCCGGCGGAGGCCTGAGATGAGCTCGACGACCGAGACCCCTGATCGGTCGCTACGGGAGATCAACACCCCCACTCCCTTCCTGCTCGCGCCCTGGCTCATGTGGGTCAACCTGCGTAAATATCATTACCTGGTTTCCAACTTCATTAAGCGAGACCTGCGCTTGAAGTACCGCAACTCGGTACTGGGTTATTTCTGGAGCCTGCTGGAGCCGTTGCTGCTGGCGGGAGTCTATTATGTACTGTTCAGTATCATCGCCAACCGGCCCGAGGAGAATTATCCACTGTGGGTGCTGGTAGGCGTCCTCACCTGGGGCTACTTCTCACGCTGCCTTAATGGCTCGGTTGCCTGCCTGACCAAAAATGTGTCGATGATCAAGGGGGTCTTTTTCCCCAGGGAACTTTATGCCTTGACCAATGTGGGTTCCAACCTCATCATCACCATGCTGAGCATGTTGGTGGTCATACCCTTCATGATATACCTCGGGCTGATACCCAATCTGAACCTGTTGATGGTACCCCTGGGATTGCTCTTGATGTCAATGCTCGCCCTGGGTCTGGGTCTTGGCGTGGCCAGTCTGAACGCGGTCAACCGGGATGTTGAGCATTTCTTCAGGTTCCTGACCCGGGTCGGTTTCTTTCTCTCCCCGGTGATGTGGACCATCGAGATGGCACCCTCTTCCAGGGTTGATCACCTCCTGCTAAATCCCATGGTGGTGCCAATCACCATGGTCCGAAACCGCATTGACGGTCGGACTCTGGGCATCGAGGGGCTCTTTGTGTTCTATTCAGTGCTCTTCTGTCTACTTAGCTTCATTCTGGGGACGATGTTCTTCAAACGGCACGAAGCCGGGGTGGTGAAACGATTATGAGAAAATCCGCGATCCAGGTTGATAATATCACCCTGCGGTTCCCCCGCACCAAGAGTGGATGGAGGTTGATAAAACACTCTTTGATGGGTCGTCTTGGCCCGATGTCAAGGGATGACCGATATTTTACCGCCCTCAAGGATATCTCGTTTGAAATCGAGGAAGGTGAGGTTATCGGTATCATCGGGCGTAACGGAGCAGGCAAGAGTTGCCTGTTGAGGGTTATTGCCGGTATTTACCGTCCTGACAGCGGAACCTCGAAGGCTAGTGGCAAGATATCCCTGCTGGCGGGTCTGGGATTGGGATTTAACCCAAACCTGACCGGTCGGGAGAATGTCTATCTTTATGGCAGTATCCTGGGACACTCCAACCGGACCATGGATGAATTGATGGATTCCATCATCGAGTTCTCCGAACTACATGCCTTCATTGATGAGCCACTCAGAACCTACTCATCGGGTATGAAGGCCCGACTCGGCCTATCGGTAGCCTCTGCTGTCAAACCCGAGATCCTGTTGATCGATGAGGTCCTTGGAGTGGGTGATGTGGAATTCAAGGAACGTTCCAAGGAACGCATTCAGGAGATGGTACGGGATGCCGGAGCGGTGGTTCTCGTTTCTCATAGTTTCAACCTGCTGAAACAGATCTGTAATCGAATGATCATGCTTGAGAAAGGTCGGATCAAAGCTATCGGAGAACCCGAATACGTCATCGATGTCTATTATGGAAGAACAGAAGTGAGGTCAGATCAATGAGGATACCACTAGCTCGGGTCAGGAGATGGATCCGGAGGCTTCACAAAGGAAAAACACCCTATCAATTAAAATGTGAGGTAAGAAAAAAAAACCTCCCGATGATTGGACAGAAGTCTATCATTTTTTTTCCTACCAACGGGGTGGGTTTTGGCCATTTCACCCGTCTTTTCGCAATCGCCAGACGGATCAGAAAAATTGATCATTCCATACAAGTATTATTCTTCACGACCATGCCCACCCTTCATTTACTAAGCGCTGAAGGTATCCCCGCATATCACATACCAGACCGAAAGAAGTTAATAGATATGACGCCGGCACAATGGAACGATCTGGCTCATGACTCCCTGACCAGAATGTTCGATCTTCATCTACCAAGCATGTTCGTATTCGACGGAACCTTTCCCTACAGGGGGATGCTCAACGCCATTTCGGAACGGGATGATATCACTAAGGTCTGGGTTCACCGCGAAAGAATCAAGAAGACCCTCATTGACATCCCAAAGGAACGAATAGAGCATTTCGACATCATCATCAATCCAAGTGATAGTATCTCTGTTGATCCTGTATTAAATAGTTTGGAGGTAGAGATAGTCAAATGCGAACCAATAATTTTCGCTGACCATGAGGATCTACTCTCTCGTACCAATGTAAGGAAGTTTCTCAGCATTCCCGAGGACGCCATCGTCGTCTATATACAACTCGGGGCCGGTAAGATCAACGACATCAATTCTCAGATCGGTATTACCATGGCAGAGCTGAGAAAGCACAAGAATGTCTATGTTGTTATCGGAGAGTCGATGCTTGGAGACCGGATGGAACTGACCGGTGACCGAATCCGGATTCTACGAGATTACCCAAATTCCAGATATTATCATGGGTTCGATTTCTCGGTGATGGCAGGAGGGTACAATTCCTACCATGAGGTGATTCAGTTCGGTCTACCGACCCTCTGCTATCCCAATCTGAAGACTGCCAAAGATGACCAGTTGAAGCGTGTACAGGTAGCGGAGGATCTGGATTGCATGATTGTATTGACCGAGGTCGATCAGGGAACAGTTCAAAAATCCATCAAGCGACTGCTGGATCCAGCCCAACGCAATCGTATGCGTCTGAATATGTCCGAGTTAAGAGTCCGTTCAAGTCAGAATTGTAAGTTTTCCAATGGTGCCGATGAGATGGCCCAGTATTTAATTAAAAAGATCAATGGAAACAATCATACGTGAACCTCGATAACTTTTTTGGTTATTTTTTCCCCAGAATGGCTGCATTCAAGGTGTTGGTTCTTTTCTTCTGATCAACATATTTGTTGAAAAGAAGTTTTAAAAAATCCTCATGCAGGTCCTTATATTCCTGGGACTCCACCATTGAACGCAGATCCCAGCCCTCTACCTGTTCAATGGCCTTTTGATCCATTGGTTCCAGGTACTCCTTGATCCTGGCCACCAGGCCATCACGGTATTTTTGCGGAATCAACTCCAGGGATGGTGGATACCATTGTTCCATCCATTCCACCGGTTCACTACCTCCCCTGACCCGGGCCTTCAAGATGCTAAATAGGTCATGGTCCCCATGATAGAACGATGATAGATACATAATGACATTCTCATGTTTTATCGGTATTTTAGTAATAAAACGCTGGGCTTCCTTTATCTGGAACAGCTCGTCCAGGTACTCGTCGCTGAACCTCTCTTTTCGAAGTATGCCATCCAGTAGCGTCTTTCTGAAGCATTTCCAGCAACTCCGGCATGGGACCTTCCGCTCTCCACGCATACACGATTGGGAGTACTTGCCCAGCGGCGACTCCAGAACGATCTTGCTCGTTCCCACCTCGCTGACACCGGCGACAACCTGGTTGAATGGCACACCGGCAGTCCTGAACAGCCCGCCCCAGATATTGTAATGGCTGCCCCTGGGATAATCCAGGTATTGTAAATGGCCGATACGGTAGGCCGATTCCATAATGGTGCCGAAGGCTATCGAATCAATATTGAATCTATCAGCCAGAAGGATTGCCGGGGTCGCACAGGCCACATCGATGGGAAATCCCACCGGTTTTCTCACAAACTCAAGATCGGTCTCGACAGTCTGAACATCATAGCCATGTTCGGCTAACCCTTCACAGGCAAAGTATGCAGCATCCTTGTTGTACAAATTGCGTTGGTCCTTCTGGTCCTCGGGAAAGATCCTGTCAAGAAAGAATGGGATCGTCTCATTTGGCATAAGGGCCAGGGCAGCGGTCGAATCGACCCCGCCACTGAAGGCCAGGGCCGGGACGCCCTCATCCCTGACCTTTCGAGGTTCGATGGACGGGTCGACCGGTTGTATCTCGCGACGAAGCGACCTTCGATAATGGCTGGCGAAGCTCTCGCTCACGGCAAATGGTAATGTGATACACTTGTCCACGTATGGTTGACAGATCAGGATGCAGACCAAAGCTAGAAGGTCCGGATGAATGTCGTAAGAAGACCAATCATCTGGCAAATGGAAGCGGCACTGCTCTCTGGCCATCCGGGTTCGATCGATCTCGATATTCCGGTCCTCGAAACCTGATTGAAGCGAAACCTCCTGTGTGATAGCCCGGTTCTCAGCGACTGGTCGAAAGTAGAGACGCAGGACCCCATCACTGGCTGACAGATCGATCTTCATTATAGCCCCTTACATCCATTCCTAAATATATATTTGGGTAGGCTTATTATGGTCAATCCAGCATCCCCCAAACCGTGCCCTCCCTCGAAGAGCAGATAGCCGACATCGAAGAGGAGATATCCTCCACCAAGTACAACAAAGCGACCCAGCATCACATCGGCAAACTCAAGGCCAAGCTGGCGAAGCTGCGTGACGAGACCGAGAAGCGGGCAGCCTCCAAGGGCGGCGGGAGCGGCTATGGTGTACGCAAGGCCGGCCACGCGACGGTGGCCCTGGTCGGGCTGCCCAGTGTCGGCAAATCGACCCTGCTCAACAAGCTGACCCGGGCCCGTTCGACCATCGCGGCCTACGAGTTCACCACCCTGGACGTGGTCCCGGGGGTGATGAAGTACAAAGGAGCCGAGATCCAGATACTGGACCTGCCAGGTCTCATCGCCGGAGCCTCCAGGGGTAAGGGTCGGGGCCGTGAGGTCCTCTCGGTCGTCCGTTCCGCTGATCTGATCCTGATGCTCATCGAGCCCTGGCGGGTCGAGTTCAAACTGCTGCTCAGGGAGCTGGAGTCGGTGGGTCTCAGGTTGAACCAGCGCCCACCCAACGGTACCATCAAGCGCACCGATAAAGGCGGCATCCATCTGGTCAGCCATGTGGAGCAGCCCGAGCTGCCCTTCAAGGTCATCCAGTCGATGCTCAAGGAATATTCCATGGTCAACGCCGACGTGGTGCTCAGGGAGCTTTTCGATCAGGACCGCTTTCTGGACCTTCTCACCGGCGATCGGATCTACACCAAGGGACTCGTCGCCCTGACCAAATGCGACGCCGCCGAGAAAGCAAGCCTGACGCAGGCTCACTCGACCCTCGAACGTGAGGCTCCCACATGGTCCAGGGTCCTGGTCTCACCGCTGGAGGATATCGGCCTGGAGGAATTGCGGCAGGCCATCTACGACACCTTGGGCTTCATCTCCATCTACATGAAACCCCCGGGCAAGGAGGCCGACATGGACGAACCCCTGATCATCCGGGTCGGGGCCACCGTTGGTATGGTCTGCGACCAGCTACATCGTCACTTTCGCAAGCGTTTCCGGTATGCCGCCGTCTGGGGCCCCTCGGCCAAGTTCCCGGGTCAGACCGTGGGGAGAAACCATGAGCTGGCCGAGGGCGATATCCTCTCCATCGTGGTCCGACGATTCTGAAGCCACCTCATGAGTTCTGCGTGACTTTATGGTAAGGTGATACTATCTGGTCCCACTCAGGGCGCCCCAGCCATGGCATTCCTCGCAGGGGTCATCCACTCCGCCGGATTCATGGCCCGAGCCGCTGCATCGTTTGCATTGGTAGGAAGGATGGTTGGATTCCCCTGAACCGAGGCCCTTGCAGATGGGGCACAAGGGGTCCAGGCCATCACGGTTCTGGGTGCCGGTACCGCGACAGTAACCGCAGGACAGGATCACCGAGGACTGGGACTCGACCACCAGCGTATGGGTTCCCAAGCCCTTGCAGACATTACAAACGGTCACCTTGCGCACCAGATCCGAACTCCCGGTACCCCGACAACGGCCGCAACGCAAGGTCATTTGCAGACCATTTCGATCGATGATGGCTGTGGTATCCTCGGCCAGAGAGAACATGGACTGTGATACCTGGATTCGATTATAAAGGTGGCAGTAGCCAAGTAACCGATACGGGCCAGGAAGCCTATGCCGTGGTGGTCTCCTCTTTCTCTTTGGGTTTGCGATTGAGGATCTTACCCAGGACATGGCGGGGACCGCGGACCGTAATGATCTTGACGATTCGGAAGGGGACGGCGATGTAATCCAGAACTATCAGGGCATATTTCTTGCCACCTTCCTGGCTGGCGATGTGGTCCTTGACCATCTGACACTCCTTCTTGTGATTCTTGCCCCAGCCGGTGTACATGAACGGCCGTAACCGATCTCGCCAGTGTTTATCGGGATCGCCGAAGAGCGGCGGCCCCTCCGATTTCGGTTTCTCCCCGGCGGATCTCTCGGTCTTGGGGGCATGTTCCTTCAATCCCTTCAGACCTCCCATACCCGGTAGCTTGCGCTCCTTCTTCTCCTTGGGTGCCTTGGGAGTTTTGGGGGTCTTATCCTTGGATTTGAATTTCCCGAAACCCGGAAGCTTGCGTTCCTTGGGCTTGACCTCCGGTTCGGCCTCGACCTTGGGTTTGGCCTTTACCTCGGGTTTTGCTTCCTCCTTTGGCTCATCCTTCTCGGGTGTCGGTTCGGTTGCGGATGGCGCGACCTCGGGAACCGTCTCGATGGGGGTTGTCGGCTCAGTTGGTTTTGCCGTAGTCGCCGGTGCCTCGGGAGCCGGCTCCGGTTCAGGTGTAGATACCGGAGCTGGTCGGGCCTTGGGCTTGAAGACCACCTTTTTCTTGACCGGTTCGGGCTCAGGCTCCGGTTCGGGCTCGGGCTCGGGCTCCGCGGCGATGGGGTCGGGCTTGACCCGTTTGGGGATGACCAACTTCTCCCCGTAGCGACTTTCATATCGTTCCAGAATAGAAGGATTCTCGTCGTTCTTCATCCGGTCGAGCTTCCGGTGGATATCGACCAGGGGCTTGGCCGACTGTTTATGCCACAGATCGGCTCCCGGGTCGGGTATGGCCTGGGTCGGATCTACTGCCACGGCCACGGGAGCGGCCACTAGAGCGGCAGCGACAGGGTCCACCGCCGGCATACCTGCCATGGCAACCACTGGAGCGGCTACCGGAGCCGCGACAGGTGGTGCGCCTCCTGGGAAGGCAAGAGGTTGAGCAAGACCAGCCACCGGCGCCGCTACAGGGGCGGCCACAGGGGCTGCTACAGGTGCGCCTACCGGAGCCACCGGTGCCGCTACAGGAGCCGCCATGGGAGCGGCTGCGATAGGTGCCGCTACAGCGGGAGCGGCTATCGGGGCTGCTACCGGAGCCAAAGGCATGTTCGCCGTGTTGGCGGCAACAGGCTCAAGGGTCGGGGCTCCTTTGGCTTTCTTTGCTGATCTCTTCTTGTTTCTAGCCATGGACCATACCTACCAATACCGCTTCAAATACTCCAAGATACGCCCCACCAGGGTGGTGACACTGGGTGCACTACGTGGGGCTTCGACGGCTTCGTCCGCATCTTCTACAAGCTCAGCGGTCTCGTACATTTTACCTCCGTGAGGCCAGCTACCAACCCCGATGGCCCATATATAGTTTTTCAATGTATCACGTATCTTTTGTTCCGAAAACTGCTGTATGGAAGATAGATGAACGGAAGATGAACCCATGGGCCTGCCCTGAGACTACAGACCGCTGATGGGGCCTTCCAGGATCCGCTTCTCGTTCAACAGATGGTGATTGTAGGCCATTATGATATCGCCCTTGGTCAGAAAGCCCACGAGCTTGGTGGGTTCACCAGGCTCAACGACCGGTAGATGGCCGATATCCTTGTTTCCCAGCCGTTTGAGGGCCTCGGCCAGCGTATCCTCGGGCCCGACTGTCTCCAGTTCACGGGTGAAGACATCCCGAAGCGGTCGCTCTCCGGCCTGACTGCCCTCCTTTTCCAGTTTCCGGTGCACATCCGTCTGGGTGACGATACCCAGAAGATGGCCCCGGTCCACGATTGGAAAGGCCATATGGCCGGTCTCCTCCATCAGATGCTGGGCCAGGTTCAGGGGCGCCGTGGGTGGCAGGGTCATGACCCGGCTGGTCATGGCCTCCTTGACCCTGAGGGTCTCCATGACGTTGGCCTCCCGGCTTGAGGGGATGATGATGCCTCTATCCGCCAGCTTCTGGGTGTAGATCGTATGGTGACTCAGACGGTACGAGACCGCGTCAGCGGCCACGCAGGCGAACATCAAAGGGAGGATCAGTGAGACCTCGCCGGTCATCTCGAAGAACAACACGATGGCCGTGAGGGTGGCCCTGGTCGTGGCCGAGCAGAAGGCGGCCATTCCCGCGATGGCGTAGATGGGCACATGGGCGGCCGGGATGACATGGAGTTCCACCATGCCGCCGGCGATACCCCCGCCCAGCATGGCACCGATGAACAGCGAGGGTGTGAACACACCACCCGAACTTCCCGAACCCACCGAGAGCGAGGTGGCCAGGACCTTGGCCAGGGCCAGGAGGAGCATCATCTGCCAGACGAACCTGCCATCCATGGGCTTATGGACCGCCGCCTGAATGACCGTGAAACCGTTGGACAGTATCTCCGGGGCCCCCAGGGCCAGGATCCCCACCATCAACCCGCCGATGGCCGGATGGAGCCAACCAGGCAAGCGGCGCAGGTGGCGGGAAAACCAGTCAACATGGTAGAGCAGGCGAATGAAGAGCACACCGGCCAGGCCCGCGGTGAGACCCAGGGCCAGAAAGTGGAGCAGTTCGAGATAGTCCGAGACGCTTTCGAACCGGATCGAGGTGTCCACATCATCGAACTGGAAGACCGGGTCGGCGCCCTCGAAGCCGTGGCCGATGGTGGTGGCAAAGACCGCGGCCACCACCAGGGGAATGAAGGATCGGGTCTTGAACTCGGTCAGGATCAGCTCCAGGGCCAGCACCACGCCTCCCAGGGGGGCGTTGAACGCCACGGCGATGGCCGAGGCGGCACCGCAGGCTAGAAGGATCTTGGTATGCTCGACGCTCAGGTGCAGCTTCTGGGCCAGAGCCGAGCCGAAGGTCGAGCCGACGAGGACCATGGGACCGACCCGGCCCAGGGACAGTCCGGTACCCACGCAGGTGGCGGCGGCGCAGGCCTTGGTCAGGCCCAGCTTGGGATCGAGGCGTCCGTGGTGGGTGGCCATGGCCTCCATCACCACCGGCACCCCGTGTCCCCGGGCATCCTTGACCCCGAAATGGATGATAACTCCACCCATCAGGCCGCCCAGGGCGGGAATGGCCACCATCCACCATTTGAAATCGATAACTGTTATGTCAGTGCTGCCGAACAGGCTCGAGAATATCCAGGATATGAGAAGCAGGAAGAACTCGGTTATCAGGGCCACACTGACCCCCACCCCGATGGCCAGGATGTTCAGCATGACCAGCTCGGAATGGAGGGTCCTGTGCAGTTTGGGTGTCATCAATCTGTCCAGGCTCAGTGAGGACGTGTCAACACCTCGCACCCGGCGGATTTGACCAGCATCGTGAATTCATGTTGAGAGACCAGACCGTGACCCTGTTCCCGGAGTATGGCGTAGGGTTTCACGAGACCCCCGCGGACGAGGGTGCGAAAGGCGCTGGTCCCGCTCTCGGGAAGCAGTTCCCTGACCCAGCGGCCGGCGAAGGGCAGGCCCTGGTATTCGGCCTGTAGCAGTTTGAGGAGCTGCCGCGCCTGTGATTGACGGACCCGGGCTACCTTGGCCACCCGGTAGATGTTGGAGTTACCGGCGTCCCTCACCCGACCGGCCCCGTCGGTGGCAAAGGGCTCGATGGCGATGACATCCCCTTTTCGCAGGCGAGGTCCGCTGATCTCCCTGATGTTGGGTATGGATATACCGCTGTGAAGGTTGTAGCGACGGATACCGTGGCCCGTGAGGTTGGATATGGGGAGCAGGCCCCGGTTTGATATGGTCTGTTCCACTGCCGCGCCGATCATCTGAACCTCGACACCGGGACGGACCAGTTCGGTGGCCACCTCGAGGGCCTCCCGGGACGCGGCCAGCAGATCCCCCTGCTGCGCGGAGCTCACCTCCACGGTCAGGGCGTTGTCACCGATATAGCCATTGACATGGACCCCCACATCCAGTTTGACGATCTCGCCCTGGATGAACCTCAGCCGATCCTTGATCTTGGGCGTGTAATGGGCCGCGATGTCATTGACAGCCAGGTTGACCGGAAAGGCCGGTCGGGCGCCCATCTCCCTGACCCGGGATTCGATCCGGTCAGCCACCTCGAGGTATGCCGCACCCTCCTGGATGAGCCCACGACCAAAATGAAGGCAGGCATGGGCGATGCGTCCGGCTTCACGCAACTGCTCGAGTTCCTCGGGGTTCAGGTTCCGGCCTCCGGTTGTCTCTTCGTGGCAGGCGAACTCGCCTCGGGCTTTGAAAGGTAACTGTCAAGGTCCAGCACATCACCGCCTATGGCGCCATAGCGCAAAACCTTTGGCTTGGGATCATCGAGCAGTATGACAGTGGAACCGACCCCTGAGGGCGGCGGGCCACCATCAACCAGTACCATCCTCGAACCTTCGACCGTCCCGGTTCCGGTACCGATACGTTCCTCGAGGATCGACAGCAACTCGGCAGCCTGCCGGCCATCGGTGACCGGTGAGTGGCCATGGAGATTGGCCGAGGTGGAGACCAGGGGTCCGGAACGGTTCAGCAGGGAGCGGGCGACCGGATGGTACGGCACCCTCAATCCCAGGAGTTCCCCGAACCCCAGGACCGGCTTCCATTCCCGGGTGATGCTCGTCCTGGGCCGCGATACCAGGGTCAATGGTCCTGGCAGGTGAGCCATGGCCAGCGCCCTGGCCAACGGAGTGGGATGGATGGCGTCCCACAGCCTCTCGAC
>CAYSUX010000067.1:0-12310 GCA_964434315.1 uncultured archaeon | reverse complement strand
GTGCGAACTGCCGGTCAATCCCTCAGCCTCAGGCGAAAAAAGATCGGTATCGGGACCGATGTAGAGGGAGAAGGCGAGGGGGTCATCATCCGGGTCACTGGCACTCCAGTATAGCGTGGGAGCTGTGGTCGAGACGACCGCCTGGTCCGACGGCGACAGAAGGTCGATGGTCGGCGGGTCGTTGGTGTAACCGGTATCGACGGTAAAGCTCCAGATCGGGGATCCGGTGGAATCCTGGCCATCATGGGCCACGATCTTCCAGTAGTAACGGGTCCCGTTCTCAAGGCTCGGCGTATCCCAGTAACGGAGGCTCAGGTCCTCATCCACCAGGGTCTGCGGGGCCGGAGTCTCACCGAAATAGACATCGAAATCCAGGTCATCGTCCTCGGCGTCGCTGGCGTCCCACTCCAGGTCGGGCGAGGTATCGGCGATAGTGACATCATCACGAGGATAGACCAGCCATATCTCGGGAGGGGTGTTCTCAGGCTCGAATACCTCAAGCTCAGCATAAACAGATTCACTCCACAGACCGTCATCGTCCCGGACCCTTAGCGAGATATTATGCAAACCTATGGTCAGTTCGTCGTAGTGTGTGGTGCTCTGCGAGCCGTTGTAGAACTCTCCATCGAGGTTGCTGGTCCAGACATAGCGCTCGATATCCCCGTCCTCATCGGTGCCTGAGGCCCTGAAGGTCACCTCCTGGCCCAGCTCGGCCGGATCGGGCGAGATGGAGGTGATGGAAGCCGTGGGTATTCCCCGATCGTAGGCAAGCTTTACTGTGGAGTTCACCTGAACCTCATGGAAGGTCTTGGTATAGCCGTCCAGCCAGCGGACCTTGACCTTGACCGTGCCGTAATGGGAGCCCAGGCCAAACTCCAGTGGGAATGAGTTCTGATTGGCCGTACAGCCGGAGCCGCCTTCCACCTCCTGCATCTGGGTCGAACCACCGGGAATGGTCACCTTCACCCGGGTGCCGATGGCATCGGGGTTCAGTTCGTCCCTGGCCTGGGCGGGCACCTCGAGTTTGATGGTCAGATGAGCCCCATAGCTCTGGCCGTCGTTGTGGAACAGATGGACCCGTTTGGGATTCTCTCCCGAATCGGAACCGTCTCGCCCGCCCACCAGCAGATCGAGATGGCCATCCTCGTCATAGTCGGCCCAGGCCACACCCCAACCGTCCCATACTCGCACTCCAGCCTCCACGGCGTTGTCGTTGAAGGTGTTGTCATGGTTGTTGTGGTAGAGGTAGGAATAGGCATAGCTGATATCGGCGTAGACCTGGGTGATGTACAGATCGGGGTAACCGTCGTTGTCGTAATCGCCCCAGGCCGGACCCGAATAGAGCTGGTCTTCGTCGTGGGGGAAGTCCTTGTTCTCGATGCCGGCCTCGTCGATGATGTTGGTGAAGCTGTAGCCAGCGCCGGCTCCGTCGTTGCGGTAAAGCTTGGAGTTGTCACAGATGGGTCCCCGGACCGGGTCGTTGTTATGGGCCAGATTGGCCACGAAGAGATCGAGGTCGCCGTCCAGGTCCATATCGGCCCAGGCGGCGCCGATGGAGTGGCCGTAGTTGTCGGTCCCGTCGGGTTCCTGGTCGGCATCGCCCTCCACGCCCCTGGCCTCGGCCACCTCCTCGAAGGTCCCGTCCCCCTTGTTCTCCCACAGGTAGTTGCGATCGAGCCGGTAGTTGGCCACGTAGATATCCAAATCGCCGTCGTTGTCGTAGTCGGCCATTGCCACGCCCCGGCTGCACTGGTCGGGCTCGTCACGGATACCGGTACTTTCACTGGCATCGACAAAGGTGCCGTCGCCGTTGTTGTGCCATAGAAAGTCGGGCAGGGGGTCGCCCATATTGTCGGCGTCCTCGTAGTTGCCGACATAGAGGTCCACATAGCCGTCCTCGTCGTAGTCACCCCAGGCGGCCGACCGGGTCTCCCAGTTGTCGATGACCCCGGCGCTGTCGGTGACATTGTTGAAGGTTCCCTCGTCGTTGTGGTATAGGATGTCGCGCACGGTACGGGAGCCGGTGACCACGAAAAGGTCGAGCCAGCCGTCGTTGTCGTAGTCGGCAAAGACCCCGGAATAGCCCCGGTTCTCGAAGCCAGTCTGTGAGGTCACTTCGACGAACTCCCATTCCGGGGGACCCGAGTTGCGAAATAACCGGCGACCGTTGACCAGCAGATCCTGATGGCCGTCATTATCGTAATCACCCCAGGCCACATTGGCCATACTGACGCCATCGAGCCCCTTGGCCGAGGACAGATCGGAAAACGTGGTGTTCTCGGCGGCAGCTCCGTCGGACATGAGGACCAGAATGAGAATGAACGCTCCAATGATGGCCATCCCCATCCCGAGAAAGCGAAAGAACGGGCGCTGTAGCCCATTTGGGACCCGGTACATGGTACCGGCAAGTGACAAGATAGTGATAAGAATAACGCAACCAGCCCCATCCCGAGAGCCAAGGCCGGGAGCCCAGGCCTGCTTGACCGATGCTGAACCAATACAGGCCGATTTCTGACGCCAGGCTTGACCCACTCTGAACCAAGCCAGGTCCAACTCTGAACCAACGCTGGACCAACACTGAACCAACACTGAACCAACACTGAACCAACGCTGGGCCAATGAGCAACTCAAAGCCCGTGCGCCTTCAAGAACAGCTCGTCCAGGCTCTTGTCGTTGAACTCCCTGTCGGCTTTGGTCAGCTCTCTCATCGTCGAAGAATGGTAGGTGGTCTCCAGGATCATCTGGCAGTTGTCCAGAAGCTGCTCGCGCTCGCTATCCATCCGGGCAAGTTTCGGTCTTGTGCTCGAAGAGCTTCCACATGATATCCGGATCATCGAGCTGGCCCTGGTAGTGCTCCAGGGTTCTGGCGAAGGAAAAGGATATCTCCTGGCGCTCCAGCAGAAGAGCGCCGTTGAGCATCATCCCAACCCCTTCGATAATGGCCTTGGCCACCTCGTTGACATCCAGTTGCGCATTGGCCTTGCGTTCGCCGCCTTTACCGCCTTTACCGCCTTTGCCGCCTTTGCGCTGACGATGGCTGAGAAGCTGGGCCGTGCCATAACCCTGGAAATAATTGTACACACTCTTTGGTTCCAGTCGGAACCTGGCGGTCAGGAAGGCCTTGATGGCCGTCATTTCGGGGGTCGTTTCCAGCTCGTAGCCGCGCAACGATTTGAAGAACATATCGATGTTCTGTTTGGCCAGACCGGTCCAGAGGTCCCGGGTCCCGGCTCCCACCGAGCGCAAGGGGACCATGATGGTCTCGTACTGGCGCTTATCGAACTCGTAGGTCACTGCCGAACGCCTCAGTCGGCGCAGGGTCGCGGTCTCCCGGGTCTCGATGCCCCGCCGCCTGACCTTTAGCAGATCGGTCACCGAGCCGGCATGGTAGATCATGATATCAAGGTCGGAGCGGGCGTTGTTCAGGCCCTTGGCATGACTGCCGGCCAATGAGACCCCCATGATACGGTTCTCACCCGTATCGGTGTTCCTGGACCATGCCCGGTAGAATCTTCGGGCGCCTTTCAGCTCGGGAGCGTACCTCTCGGCCTGGGAGTTCACAAGTCGTATCGCCATCCCGGGTGAAGCGGGGGTCGGACTGTAAAAACTTTGGTCGAACAGTTAGGGTCTGGTGGCGAAAAGTTCAAAAAAAGGTGATAAAAATAATAATGGCCGCCCTCGATCCCAAGGCTGTGGCCAGGCTGGTCGCCGGGAAGGTGGCAAGCTTATACTCCAGGGTCCTTGAGCCCGCGGCGTAGGACATGATAACGGCGATACATCGCAATCCGGTACCGCCCACGGCCATCCGGTTCATGAAGCGATTGCTGGAAAGCTGCGAACCCAATGGCAATCTCATCATCGCGGGTCGCGTGGAGGGCAGCCAGACCAAGGGGCTGTCCTCCGCCGGCTCGGACATCGATCTGACCATCTGCTTTATTGAAGGCCGCCAAAACCTGCTGAGCCTTAGTCCCAGGGAGATACTGCTGGACGGGCTGGACCTGGAACGGATGCGCAAGCTGGACCTCAACGGGCGTCCGGTCAAGGGGCACCTGGGCTACCTTTTCGAGGAGACCGAGGTGGAATTGACCCTTTTACCCCTGTTCACCAAGGGCCATCTGGTCTACCCTTCGAACTGCGACCTGTGCCCCGAGACACTGAACCGGTGGACCGAGGCCCGCTCCACCCGGGAGCTCATCCCCCAGCTCTACTTCCAGAACGGCAAAGCCCTGTACGATCTCTTCACCGCCCATGAGGCATACCAGCGACCCGAATGGACCCGGTTGCAGAAGCTCGTGGGCACAAAATACCATGTCAGCGGCTCCGGGCTCTGCCAATTCTTCCTGGGCTACATGCGCTCCCAGCTCAAAGCCCGGGAGAATATCCTGTCGTTCAAGAACTTCCTCAACGTCCACAATGTCACTTCCAGCAAGCTCTGGGACTATATGTCCGAGGAGCAGCGCAAGCACTTCCATACCAGTGTCACCATGGTCCAGAGCGCCTTCTCGAAGTTCAAGAAGGAGAATCCGGTGCTCAAGGGGCGCCGCTGGATCGATTTCGAGAAACGGGAGCGCAAGGCTCTGGAGGAACGCTCGGTGAGCCCGGTGGTCAAGCAGATACTGGAAGGCACCTACATCGGTCTTGGCGGCATCCATTTCTTCCAGACCGGTACATTTCATTGCGACTACCGGAAACTGCTGGACGAGCTCTCGGATGTGGTCACAAATGAGCAATACGACCTGTTGTGTGCCTGCCTGGAGCACAAGACCGGCAAGGAGCGCATCCGGAAACGGCCCGAGAGGTTCCTGCAGGAGATACGGGAGCCCAGGATAGCCATCTTCCAGGCCATCGAGAAGCGACTCGAAAGCGAGTTCGAGGGATGCGACCTGATACCAAGGGAGCTCACACCCGAGATGCACGCCACCAACGGTGAGTTGCTACATGATTACCTGGTCGATGTGTGTGACTCCTGATTGAAGGGCCCAGGAAAATGTTCTTTCGACGATGAGTATTTAAATCATTTCAAGAATTCCCGCAAACCCGGGAACCAAATCTTGCATCATACCAGGGTGGCCCGCCAGGCGTAAAACTTTCCACAGCCCGCCCATGAGGCGCATCCGACCTGCCTGAGATGACGATGCCCGACCGCAATACCTATGGCCTGCCCCGGGTTCCGTGACCGGATGCCATTGACATCGCCACCGCGTTCTGCCCACCCTATGCATGGCCACCAGCCGACCCGCCACACTTGGCCAACAGCCGGCCCGCCACCTGCATGGCCACCGGCCCACACCCGCGGCAGCCGCCTGCCCGCCCTTGCCCTCACCGGCACCATACCGGCCATAAGCCCGGGAGTTGCCTGATATGCGAATAACCATGGTCAAGAAACGACTTGCCGATGGTTCCCAGTGCCGGAAATGCGGCCAGGTGACCGAGCTGCTGGACCGCAAGGGCTATCTTGAATTACTGGACGAGGTGGTCTGGGCCATTGAGGGAAATGCCGAGAGCCCGGGCATGGTGCTGGCCAGGACCCATGGCATCGAGGTGGCGCCCTTCTTCATCGTCGAGAAAGGCAGGCAGGAAGATGGAAAGGAAGATGGAAAGGAAGATGGAAAGGAAGAGATAGAGGATGGGGAAGAGGATGAGGATGAGGATGAGTTTATGGGAGATGGAGAGGCGACGGTCTACACCAGCGCCCTGAAGATGATGAAGGATTGTTTCGAATACGAGGCATCACTGTTGGAGAAACTGGAAGAGAAGGCAAGGGCCGATAGTTGACCGATTCGTTCGAACCGACCCGCCCCACTTCGCCTCATTCCGAAAGGCAGTAGTGGTACTCTCGCAGCTCCCGCTTCAGCTCCCTGGCGTTGGGACAGATATCCTTCAGTTGGCTCCAGAACTCCAGGCTGTGATTGGGCACCCGGGTATGGGTCAGCTCGTGTAACAGTACATAGTCCTGCAGCTCGGCGGGCAGATGGACCAGTCGCATGTTCAGGTTTATGTTCCCTTTGGACGAGCAACTGCCCCAGCGGCTCTTCTGGTCCCGGATGGATACCCTGTTGAATGTGAATCCATGGTAGGCGGCCAGTTCCTCCAGGCGCGGCACCAGATGGGCTCTGGCCTCCTTCCGGTCCAGGGGAGCCAACCCGGCCTTCAGCTCCCGGTTGAGGACACAGCGTCCGCTCTGTTCCTTCAAACGCTCCCTGATCCATTCTTTATTGGCCCTGGCGAACTCCTCGGCTTTCTGGAAGGATATTCGATAGGGCACGGCGACTCTGACCCTCTTGGGTCTGACCGACAGGATCAGTCGTTTGGCCCGCTTGCTCTTTTCCAGCAGGACCACCCCGACATCCGGTATCTCGATGGTGCGGGTACCCGGGCTCCGGTCCGGTCGGTGTTGTGGTACCAAACCGGACCCGGGAGGGTCATGCAGGTCCAGGGTCGTCTGCCTTGTGGTCTGCTTTGTGGTCCGCCTCATGGTTCCCTCCTGTCAGTGGTATCGCAAGGCCCTGAGCAGCCGGGGAGCCCGCCGGTAGCGGTCCATATAGAGCAGAGTGGAGGCCAGCCACCAGCCGCAGGCTCCGGCCACGCCGAAGATGATGATATAATCGTCGCCCAGCACCACCGGCACCATCAGAACGAAGGCCACCCCGATCATCAGCCCGGCCACCCAGGAAATGACCACTGGGGATTTCTTCATCTGCTCCCAGGCGATGAAAAGGTAGAAACGGGAGAATGAGTAGATGACCGTCAGGGTCATTATCAGCGATTCGTATTCCAGTCCCTGGCTATCCCCGCCGAAGGCCTTCTTGAGCGACACGTAGAGGGCGTAACCGCCCATGATGGTGCACAGGCCGATGACCGCCTTGTCGGTCAGCGAGGCCTTGACCGTACCGGCGCCCAGCTTGTCGGAGATGGTCCGGGCCAGGACCGAGGGCGATATCAGGCGAAACAGTACCGTGAAGATGCCCAGGGGCAAGAGCAGCGCCGGTTCCTCCTTGGTCAACCACACCGCCCAGGAGCTGGCGATGAGCGCCATCACCACCACGATGACCACGAAGATGATGAAGACCTGCTCGTTCATGAAGCGCAACCAGCGCTTGTGGATCTCCATCATTGCCGGTAGCAGCAGCAGGAAGACCCCGGTGAACAGTATGAAGAAGGAGATTATCAGGGTGGTACCGGTATCCATGGTCTATTTCACCGCCAGGACCAGGGGCTCGCTCTCCAGTGGATCTTCCATGAAATCCACCACCAGGTCCCGGGCCAGTTGTCCGGGATCGGTGACCAGCAGACGGCCCCTGCCGGCCGCCGCCAGTTCCCGGGCCGCGGTCACGAAGAGCTCCTCCTCGGGCTCCAGTAGCAGCAGACCCACCTTGGTGTTTGCCATCCTGGCCAGACCCAGCATGGCCGCCCGGGCCTGGTCCATGGCCTTTTCCAGGTCCCCGGCCACCGGATCGCCCTCCAGGGTCGTGTAGGCTTCGGGCAGCCCGTCGCTGATAAGATAGAGCAGACGCCGGTCGGCCCGACCCTCTTCCAGCAAGACCTGACCCAATGTCACCGCCGCGGCGGTGTTGGTGAATCCCCGGGAGTCGAGCTCCCAGAGCTCCCGCAGACTGACCCTGCGAGCCGTGGTGCCCAAAGCCACAAAGTCCACCCGGTTGGCCTCCCGGTCGGCCTTGACCGCGCCGTAGAGGGCCAGGGCCGCCCGTTTGGCCGCCTCCAGCCGCTGATTGTCGGCCATGGAACCCGAGATGTCCACACAGACCACCGCGTGGACCGAGGCCAATCGCTCCTCGGCGTGGACCACCAGATCGCTGTCCAGCATATGCCGATTCTCGGGATGGGCCAGCCTGGCGTTGACCATGGAGGCCACGATATCGAGCCGGGAGGTCTCGTACTGGGACATCAGGGGGCGGCGCTGGTAGGTTCCTGTATCCTCCGAGGAGAGGCCGGTAAGGGGTCCGGGGACGCTCAGTTCACCTACCAGGTCGTCGAAGAGACGGCAGCCCAGGGTGGCGATCAGGGACTCGGAGACCGTGAAGCCTCCCTGGCTCTCGGACTCCACCAATCCGGCGATGAGGGCCTGGCGGGCCACGCTCTTGCGCAATGCCTCCCGGGTCTGCTCGGCCATCCGGTCCCGATGATCGCCAAGACGCCGTTTATGCTGACGCACCAGTTCGGTCTCGCGTCCCTTGCGGCGCAGGTCCAGGTTTGTATCCTCCTGGTCCAGCTCCTTTAGCCTCCGCCGTTTCTCTCGTTTCAACTTGCCGGCATCGGTCTTGATCCGCTCCAGCTCCTTTTTCAGGGCCTTTTCGGCGTCCTGCCGGTATCTCTCGGGAGTGAAGTTGCGCTTCCACCACTCCCTGACCCGACCCGGGACCCGGTCTCCCGAGGCCTCCTTGCCGACCCACAGGGTCAGTTCCGGGTCCAGCAGGGCCTCGTCCAGTGCCGCGTCCACCAGCACCGTGCGGCCGCCCAGGACCAGCGAGGTCGGCAACCGTTTCTTTCGTCTTTTGGAGCGGTCGCGCCTGAAGATTCGTCTCAACCAGGCTATGAATCTGCGCCAGAGGCGAGCCAGCCAGGCCAGGAACCTCTGCCACCATCTGAGTTCGGGAGGCTTCACCAGCCGCTCCAGGATAAGGCTCTCGGTCAGGGCTCCGGCCAGGGGGTCGAATCGGTCCAGCTCACTGGTCAGGAGGGCCTTCTGTTCCCTGAGCTTCCCGGCCCGCTCCTCGAAACTGTGGGCCAGGTCGGCCAGCCGGTCGTCGTGTTCCAGGTCGATGGCCGCCCTCTCTCCGGCATCCTCCAGTTGACCCTTGAACTCCTCCATGGTCCTGGCCAGGTTGGCCTCCTGCTCGTGCTGGTCCAGAAAGGCATCGAGTCCATCCCTGGCTCCGTGGGCCAGCAACGCCCGGGCCAGGGCCTCCCTCTGGGTGGCCGTGAGCCGGAAGGCCTCCTTCAGTTCGCAATCGGGCAGGGCCGGCCGGTTCCTATTCATGACACTCGAACGTGCCCAGGTCGAAGAGCAGCTTCAGTACGGCGGCTGTGATCGCGGTGTTGGACATGGTGGTCGAGACCTCGGTCTGTTTTATATACTCCTCGAGCAGGGCCATATCTCCTTCGGGGCCCGCCGGTTCGCCCTCGGCCAGGTAGCGTCGGCACTCCTCCAGAACCCGTTTGCCACGCTTGCGGTCGGATTTCAGGGCCTGCTTGTAGAAATCGCACCAGTATCCGGTGGCGGCGGCCTGGATGGAGGCGTTGAAGGCCTCCTCCAGATAGGCCTCGATGCGGGCGATGTTGCGTCGGTAGGACTCCATCCCCCGGGCCCTCACCCGCCCGGTAAGCGAATCCTTCAAACCTCGGCGAAATGAGTCTGTGGACATCATCGGCTCCCGGGCCAGGGCCGCGTAGGCCTCACCCCGCCGGATGGTGTCGATGAGCGCCCGGTTGGACCCGGCCTCGGCCAGCTCGAAGGTCTCCCCGACCGTTTCTCGCCAGCCCATGATGAAGAGCACGGCAGCATCCCGCATGAGCCTGGGCACGAAGGTGGTGTGAGGTCGTCGGGCCATCTCCAGTATCCGCCGGTTCAGGTCCGGGTCTTTGGAGAAATCGATCTTTATCGACGACATGCGGTCGTTGAGCGGTTCGGTGATATTGGTCAGGTCGGTCAGATTGGAGGTGGCCACGGCAAGGAAGGAAGCCGGGAAGGTCTCCCTTGATTTGGCGGGTGACACCGCCCGCTCCTGCAGGGCCTGGAGCAGGACGTTCTGGGTGCCCTTGGGTAGCTTGCCCACCTCGTCGATGAGCAGCAATCCCCGGTGGGCCTGCAACAGCTTGCCCGGCTCCAGCACCAGGGGCGATGTGGCGTCACCCAGTTGCTCCAGCTTGTGCAGGTTGATGACCCCGGTCAGGGCGTCGGGGAATACCTCGGGCGAGCCCTGTAATCGAGAGAGACCATAGCCTTCCCGCAGGGTCGTTCTGAGAACCTCGATCTTGCCCGGGTCGGCATCATGGCCGTGGCGGGTGCGGCAGGCCGGACAGGCCGGTTGCAGCCTGGCGAAATCGGTATCGTAGAGGGAGGCGGGGTCACACTGCACCGGGCACCGGGCCACGGCATGGATCTGCCGGGGCAGCAGGTTCCAGATGTCCACCGCCAGGGAGGTCTTGCCCGAGCCGGGAGGGCCAAAGAAGAGCAGATGGGTACCGTCCACCAGGGCCGCCACGGTCTGCTCCAGGGTCTCGATATCCAGCAGGGTCCTGGGGAAGAGGGATTGCAGGTCACCGCCATCGTTTTCGAGCCGCTCCAGGACCACCCTTCGGATGCTCTGGTTCGGGGTCTCGGGAACATATCCGACCTTTTGCAGGTCGGCGGCTGTCATCTTCGCGCGCGCCATGGGAGCGGTGAGGCGAGGGTGCCATTTAGCCTTATCGTCAGTGCCAGCGGTTTGAAAAGAGCGCTGATATTGGGCGACCTTAATTTAGGAGGCCGTGTTGGCAGGGCAGGCTATGGCATTGGATCTCCACCACACCCTGTTATTGGCACACCACCCCCTCTGTGGTCAGTTTGACCAAGATGTCTACAATATTGGCCGCCATAGGCTCTGCCTGGGTTGTTTCACTTCATATCCACTGGCCGTAGCCATCGTTTTGATCTGGTGGCTTGCAGGTTTACCGGGTGAATGGTATCACCATCTATCGGCGGGTTTTCTGGCCGGAAGCGCCCAGCTTGCCAGTTTAAAGGGTTTGACACGCACCCGGACCGCCAAGGTGGCCGTAAAAACGGCCCTGGGCTTTGGTTTCGGCCTGGCCACCGTGGGAGTCCTGGGTATCCCGGTCGAGTGGTGGTGGCGCCTCATTTTGCTCTTCCCACTCTCCTGGACCGCTTCAATGCTGGCATACTTTCGCACCCGCTCCATCGAGGAGATCTGTTTAGCCTGTGAGTGGAAGGGCGCTCGGGATTGCCCAGGTTTTGTGCCCCCGTTTGTCTATTACAGACCGGGTCAGGCTGACAACAGAGAGCCGGAAGAGGACTCGATTTGAAAAAACGTTAAAAAATTTTGGACCATTTTTTACAAATTTGCATTACCCGACAGGCGCAAAGAAAATCACAAGTGTTTAATGGTGGGTGGAACTCAACCCCCCCTGGCGATAGTATGGACAGAATCATCTCCTCATCTTCAACAATCCGCTTGCCCATTTCCAGAGCGATAGCGTTGCTTGTCATTTCCGCCTTTGTAATCGGAATGATGGTATCACCCACAGCCAGCGCAATTTCTGATTCGGACACTCTCCAAGAAGATGAGATGGTTCGCTACCTCATCTACAATGCCATGTCCAAAGACGATGAGCTGGACGTTTCGGTCACCTTCACCTCCGGAGGTCCCGGCGATGTCTATATCATGCTCGAATCAGAATATAATAAATTGAACAGCGGCTTAAATTTTAATGCCGTCGTCACCAAAGAGAGGGTCCAGAACGTCGACTTCGAATGGACCATGCCAGATGACGACCAGTGGGTATTGGTCATCGACAACTCCGACAACGCTCACGCCAATGACGCCGAACCCACCGGATCATTGAGTTACGACCTCGATTATTCAACCATAGACGAGGGACTGCTGGCTCTCATTATGGGAGGCATGGTTGCTATTGTTATCGTCCTCATCATCGTCAACATCCTGATTCTGGTGTGGATCTACAAGGATGCCGAAAAGCGCGGCAAATCGGGTATCGGCTGGCTCATTTTCGCCTTGATCTGCGGCCCCCTCGCCTGCCTGATCTGGCACCAGGTACGACCCCCCGCGCTGGGACTGGGCATGGCGCCCGGCATGCCCCCGGGAGCGCCACCGGGTTACGCCCCACCACCCGGCCAGTACCCGCCACCCCAGGACCCCTACGGCAGCTATCCGCCCCAGCAGCCCCCGCAACAGCCACCCCAGTACTAAACCAAACCGACGGGTTCCAATGGCTCCAAAGGTTGAGGGAGATTGACTACGGCCTGGGCCGTAATCTTCAGAAATCGTAAAAGCCAGTTTGGCGGTTTCCCTAATCCCAATCCCCCAAACCGTAGTTCCTCCGTCCGCACGTCCGTCAGCTCGCTCACGCTCGACGCTCGCTCGACCAAAACCCATTTAAGCTTCACACCGTTCAACGTTCTGGTGATCGAGTGGTGTCTTTCGACTCCGACATTAAAAAAATCAATCGCTTCGCAATATTTGCCATTTTCCTCTTAGCTAGCCTCTTACTGACAGCCTGTGCCCTCTCCTTTGAGGCACAAGCTCAAGACGATGAGGACGAGGATGAGGACGAC
>CAYSUX010000066.1:0-12547 GCA_964434315.1 uncultured archaeon | reverse complement strand
GTGGGTGACGCCTCCTTCTACTGGAACCATGGCGAGGGACACGAAGGTCCGCCAACCAGGATGGACAAGCTCGTGGGGGAGGATGTGAGAGTGGAGGTGGAAGGACTATCCCGCAACGGGACCCTTGTGGGCATCATCCAGGAGGAGTGGTTCCTGACAGGTCTGTTCGTCAACGCCTCGTTCGCCGCCGAGTTCGGCGCTGTGAGCCCCGAGGTCTATCTCTTCAGGCTTCAGGACCCCTCGTTATCCAACAGCAAGGAGTATGCCGAGGCCCTGGAAGAGGAGTATATCCTCTATGGCACCAACACACAGGTCATCGAGGAGGAGATAAATGAGGTCCTGCAACGTTTCCTCCAGATAATGAGCCTGGTCCAGGGCTTTCTGGGACTGGGGCTCATCGTGGGCATCGCCGGTCTGGGCATCGTCGCCGTGCGGGCGGTCCACGAGCGGTTCCACGAGATCGGGGTCATGCGGGCCATCGGCTACACCAGGGAGGCGGTCATGGGCTCCTTTGTCATCGAGGTCTCCTTCGTGGCCCTGCTGGGCGCCTTCCTGGGCGTGGTGTTGGGCATCCTGTCCATGTACAACATCTTCTTGTCCATCCCCGAGGAGGAGGGCTTGAAGTTCGTCATCGACTGGTTCAAGCTGAGTCTCATCATGACCATCGCCTACATCGCCTCCCTGCTGGCCGCCATAGGCCCCTCACGGGCGGCCGCCAGGGTCGCCCCGGCCGAGGCGCTAAGGTACGAATAGGTCCCGCTCACAGACTCCTTACAAATGCCGGGTAACTACAGATCCGAACCCATCGTATTTATCAGGAGCTCACTTACCGGGACGGTGCCACCTCATGGGCGAGCGGCCGCTACCAACGATTGACGAGCTCGAAGCTCATTTCCCGCACTGGGAGAAGACCAAGGATCTCATCGACCAGTGTATCGACATAATGCTCAACCAGGCCGAATCCGGCCATCCCGGAGGCTCCCGTTCCAAGGTCCACGGCACGATCGTGACCCTGCTGTCGGGTATCATGCGCTGGGACATCCGGGACCCCGGCAAGCGTTTCGGTGACCGCTTCCTGCTGGCCGCCGGTCACACCTGTCCGGCGATCTACGGCGCCCTGGCGGTATTCAACGAGGCCCTGAGGATCAAGTACCGGCAGACCGGCGATACCAGGTACCTGGTGCCCAACGCCGGGGAGCGACAGCTCACCTGGGAGGACCTGCTGACCCTGCGCCATGTGGGAGGCCTGTCGGGCCATGCCGAGATGGCGGGCAAGAGCCTCCTGTTCAAGTACAACACCGGACCCTCGGGTCACGGCATAGCCGCGGCGGTGGGGCAGGCCATGGCCCTCAGGATGGCCGGAGCCGACGAGGTGCGGGTCTTCGCCTTCGAGGGCGAAGGGGGTCTCACCGCGGGAGCGGTCCACGAGGCCAAGAACACGGCCTGGGGTCTGGGTCTGGACAACCTGGTCTTCTTCATCGACTGGAACGATTTCGGTATCGACGATCGCCCCTACTCGGCGGTGGTCAAAGGAGAGCCCAGGGACTGGTTCGAGCCCTATGGTTGGCATGTCACCGGGACCCGGGAGGGCGAGGACTGGACCGAGGTCACCCGGACCTATCTGAAGCTCTTCGACCCCGGGGCTCCCAGTGCGCCCAAGGTCTTCTGGTCCAGGAACCGCAAGGGTCGGGGATACCATGTCTATGACCAGAGATCCCATGGCGCCCCTCACAAACAAAACTCCGAGAACTTCTGGAAATGCCGCCACGATTTCGAGCAGCGCTACGGTGTCAGGTTCGAGAACCACGGGGCGGCGGCGCCCAACATCTACGAAGAGCAGCTCGAACAGACCGAATCCTACCTGCGTATGGTCATGGGGGTCCTGGCCGCGGACCAGGGACTGGTGGACTACCTGGCCGACACCCTGGTCGAGCTGGGTGACTCGGTCCCTGACGAGCTCGAGGACTTCAAACTCTCGGTCGGCAATCCCTTCGAGGACCCGACCATCACGGATTACGAGAACTATCCGTCCAGCCTCTACCTGCCGCCCGGGTACCGGGCACCCAACCGGGCCGGACTGGCCCGCTTCGGGGCCTGGATAAACGCCTACTGCCATGAAAAGTATGGTCGGCCCCTGGTGATGGCCGTTTCAGCCGATGTGGCCGATTCCACCAACATCTCAGGCTTTGCCAAGGGCTTCGGGGATTTCGACGGATGGGGCTGGTACCAACGGGAAACGAACCCCACCGGGTGCCTGCTGCCCCAGCCCATCACCGAGTTCGCCAACGCCAGCCTGGTCACCGGCATGGCCTGCGTCAACCTGTCAGAGAATCCCGAGGAGGAGTTCCTGGGTTTCCTGGGGGCCTGCTCGACCTACAGTTCCTTTTCCTATCTCAAATACGGGCCCTTCAGGCTCTACTCCCAGATAGCCCAGGATTGCGAGCTGAAGCTGGGTAAAACACTCTGGATTGCGAGTCACACCGGTCCCGAGACCGCCGAGGACGGACGGACCCATTTCGGCATCTTCGCCCCCGGGGTCACCTCCCTGTTCCCTGACGGCCATGTGATAAACCTTCACCCCTGGGAGCACAACGAGGTCCCGGTGGTCCTGGGAGCGGCGCTGGCCACCGATGTACCCATCATCGCCATCCACCTGGCCCGGCCGACCTACAAGATACCCGACCGCGAGGCACTGGGCATGGCCTCCCATCTCGACGCGGCCAGGGGAGCCTACATCATGAAGGATTACGACCCCGGTAAGCCAAGGGAAGGTACCATCATAGTGCGGGGAACCTCCTCGACCAACAACCTGGTGGAACTCATTCCCAGGCTCAAGGCCGAGGGCCCCAACGTCAAGATAGTGTCGGCCATCTCGTGGGAACTGTTCCAGCTCCAGGATAAGGAGTATCGCGAACGGATACTGTCGGACAGCGACAAGATAGACTCGATGATAATCACCAGTGGCGCCATGCACAACATGGCCAACTGGATAACCCATCCTCTGGCCAGAAAATACTCCATGAGCTCCGACTGGGACGATCGCTGGCGCACCGGCGGCAAGGGTGACGAGATGGTTGCCGAAGCCCGATTGGACACCGGCTCGCTCTGGGAGGCCATCACCAGATTCGCCGCCGACCGGGAGAAAAGGATGAACCGGCTGAAAAGCGCCCTGGAAGAGGTATGAACATGAACATGAACATGAGCATGAGCATGAGCAACAAATTCGCCAACCGAATGGAACGAGCCGACACCATATCGGCCTTCGCGGTCTCGAGCGAGGCCCGGGCCTTTGCCGCCAAGGGACACAAGGTCTATCCCTTCCATGTGGGGGACCTGAACCTGCCCACGCCATCCACCATCGTCGAGGGAGCCGCCAAGGCCATCAAGGAGGGCAAGACCGGCTACTGTCCCTCGGCCGGCATACCCGAGCTGAGAATGGCTCTGGCCGAGGATGTGAGCCGGTCCCACAAGGTGGATTACAAGATGGAGAATGTGGTGGTCCAGACCGGCGGCAAGCCGGTCATCGGCAAGTTCTTCTTGACCCTCATGGACCGGGGTGACACCGTCATCTACCCGGACCCGGGCTATCCGCTCTACATGTCGCTGGCCGAGTTCTATGGCGGAAAGACCCATTCCTACGGCTATGTCGAGTCGCCTGAAGGGCTGCGCATGGACTTCGACGCCATCGAGGCCGGCTTTGCCAAGGGCGCCAAGCTCTTTGTCTACAACAATTACAACAATCCCACCAGCGCCGCCTCCCCGCCCGACGAGATGGAGCGATTGACCCAACTGGTGCGTGAGCATGACGCTTACATCCTGGCCGACGAGGCCTACTTTGACATGCTTTACGAAGGCGAGGGGCGCTCCATCGTGGAGCTGGAGGGCATGGCCGAGAGGACGGTCATCCTGTACACCTTCTCCAAGAAGTTCGCCATGACCGGCTGGCGTCTGGGTGCCGCCATAGCCCCCAAGGATATCGCCGCCGGCATCACCAAGATGAACGTCAACGACGAATCGTGTACCAACCACTTTGTCCAGTATGCCGGGGTCGCCGGACTTCAGGGACCCCAGGACGAGGTGAAGGGGCTCCTGACCGAGCTGCGACGGCGACGGGACGCCGCCATGGCCGAGCTGAACCGGATGGACGGGGTCAACCTCAAGACCCCCACCTCGACCTTCTATCTCTGGCCCGAGGTGTCCGGACTGATGGCCCGGAAAGGCTTCACCGACGTGGAGGCGTTCAGGCGAGCCGCCATGGAGGCCACTGGGGTCTCATTCTGCTCCCGAATGCAGTTCGGTCGGATCCAGCCAGGCGAGACCGGCCAATACCTGCGGCTGGCCTACTCGGGAATCGACGTGGCCGCCATCGCCGAGGGAATGGCCCGGTTCAGGGAGTGGGCTGCTGATTAGTGATAAGTGATAAGCCAAGCAATGGACGGGAAAGTAGATCCGAGATCGAATCGATCTGACCTGCACAAAACATGTTTTGTAGTCGCCCGCCCTTGAGCTATCATGTCAGGCAGGGATGAAGGTCCGGGAACTGGTGGCAAAGAAGGCGACGATTCCCTTTGGAAACCCAGGGGCCTTAAAGGCAAGCTTCGGGGCATCGACCACAGGGCCATCGCCAGGGAGGATTCGGACGAGGCCGAGGCCTGGCGGGCATTCTACTCGGCAGCCGATTACAGACCCCACAAACTGCTACAGCGCAACCATCTACTGGGCCTGGGCCTGGTGGTGATGGCGGTGCTTTTCATGTTCGGCTACCTTCGATGGGTCGAGGATGACCCCAAGACCCCTTTCTCGGCCCCGGACATCGACGGCACCCTGTACGAATACCCCGATTGCTACTCCCTGGTCATCACCGAGGTTGACCATCCGCCAAGTGTCTATGTCGTTCACTGGGTCGTGGAGGACAAGGATGGCTCGGTCGTGGCCTCGGGTAACCTGGGCGACGCCCTGGGGCTGAACCTGAACTACACCAATGTCAGGAACAGGAGCCTGGGCCTGGTCAGCATGAAGGGTCCGGCAAACGAAGCCCACGGTGTGCAGGTGACCGAGGGCGCCGGGGTGATCTTCTCGAAAGCGCTCTTCGACCAGGGAACCACTGGGATCGGCGTGGGCCTGAAGCATCTGTTCACCGATGAGTGGATGGTCTACGAGCAACTGGACCGGGCGAGAACCGGCACCGGCGCCATCGAGACCGGGAGCGATGATATCATCACCACCCTCGTCCAGGCCGATGGAAATCTCAGCTTCGCTACCAACATACCCCTGTCCCACCATCCGGTGCAGAATCAGCCCCTGTGGGAGCTGACCCTGGATATCGTGAACCGCGGCAATGTCAGCCGCAATGTCGATTTCACCCTCAGGACCCATCTGGCCAACGAGATCCTGATGGATGTCAAGAACCAGTACCTTCCTGCCAACGCCACCACAACCCTCTCGTTCAAGCCCGAGCGGCCCCTGACATTCACCCAAAATTATGCCGATGAGGATTCCTATGAGGTCGTCCTGAACCTGAGGTTCACCGACAGTAATGGGGATGTCTTGCTGGAAGGGCGGATCGAGACCGAGGGCGTCTATCTGGAGGCAACCGGCTTGTTCGCCACCGGTTTTGATCACACAATAGCCATGATGCTCCTGGGAGTACTGGTGGCGGTTCTCCAGAGGACCCCATCAAGGGATATCTGAGGTCTAGACTTTCGTCTTCGTCTTGGTCTTCTTCTTGGTCTCGGCGGTGACCTCGGCCACGGCAGCCGATATGGCGTCCGAGGAGCTGGACACCGCTTGTGCGGACGACGCGGGTGGCTCGGGCGGCTTCGTCTTCGGGACAGCTTTTGTTTCACTTTCCAGGGCGCCCTGGGTCCTGGTCCCCACCTCGGAGGCGGCCTGGGAGAACCCGGTAATGGCTCCCCTAGCTACCGCTCCCAGTATGTCCACAACGCCCAGATTCTCTTTTTCAGGAGAGGGGTCCGAAGAGGCGGCAGGCTCTGGTTGGGGTGATGAGGTCTTAAGAGCCGGCGAGGTCGGCTTTTGTGTCACCGACGCGGGTGTTAGCTTCGGGTCCCCGACCTTCTCGGTGGTCTGTGAAGGTGTACCGGGAGTAACCGGGGCGATCGGCGCACTGGGGGTGCTAGGTGTACTTGGGGTAATGGGGATACCAGGGGTCCGCCGGCTGGAAATCGGTTTTCCCGGCCTCTGGATGATATCCAGGTCATCATAACCGGCCCTGGGCCTCGGGCCCTCGTCAAATGACAGGCCTGTTGAGGAGCGCGATGGCGCGACACTCGAGCTCCGGACAGGGGGTGCTAGGGGGGCTCTGGCCGGGGTTGTGTCTCTGGGTGTGGTTGCGGGTCGCTCCAATCCCTCGTTCATCTTCTTGCGCCGGGATTTGAGCATCTGAAGCTCTTCAAGAGCCGATGGTCTGGGCGTTTCGACTCTTCGCGGCGGATAGGAGGGGGGCGGAGTCGGGATAGGGGACCGACCTTGACCCGGGGCCGGTACTGAAGAAGGGGAATGAGGATGGGGAGAATGGGAAGACCCAGAGCCAGGCCCGGGAGTGGTTCGCCCCGCCGGTTGAGCGCCCTCCCGGTGGATCTGGTGGGGCCGAGCTTTGTCAAAGGACGCGCCTTTGGGCCTGAAAAGGGGTCCTGGACCTCCTGGCAGTGAACGCCTTTCAGGGGATCCCTGGGATCCCGGTGGTTTTGATGACGATGTGACGATGGACGGCCTGGTTGAGGCGGTTCGACCCGGAGTGGGTACCGGCAAGTTCCCGGGCTGTGGACCTTGACCCGAGGCAGGCCAGGCCGGTGTATCTCCCTTCCAGAGCAGGGCCACCGGTATCGTGGGATCGCCGGGGATCCTGACCCAGGTCGTGCCCATGCTCGCAGTTTGAGCGGGTGCGGGCGACGGACCGTTGGGATCCGCGACCGGGGTCGGGGGTGATGGAGACGCCGGGGATGTAGGTGCGGGAGCTGATGAGGATGAGGATGATGATGAAGGTGAAGCTGGTGAAGGGGACGGAGAAGGTGAAGCTGATGAAGGAGAGGTAGAAGGAGCCGGTGTGGGTTTCCGGGTTGTCCCGTCCAGGACCTTCCCACCCACCTTTGGACTAGGCAGGATCCCGGGTGGTTCGGGTGTGGCGCCCCATTCCACTATCTCGCCATGGCGACGGCGAAGCTCGGGATCGATGTCCAGATCCAGTTCATCACCCTCGCCGGACCGGGTCCCGTCTCCGGGCCTGAGGCTGGCGATGATATATGCCGATCTGGCACCCCACCAGAACAGGACCACCTGCAGGCCGGCCACCATGGCCAGCATCCCCAGTTCCAGGGAGCCCAGTTGGATGTTGCTGGCAGAGAGGATATCGAGCAGACCCACCAGACCACCCACCAGAACCGTGGCCCAGATGACCCCGGCTATCAGACCGTAGAAGGTCGCCCAGCTCTCCGGTAACCTCCTGGCGCCTTCATGGCCTGCCAGAAAGGGTGCCACCAGCAGAGCGGCCACCAGGCCCACGACCGGTACCAGGACCAGCACCAGGCCTATGATCAGAACGATATAGCCCCTGAGGAGGGCCTTGGCAAAGTCGGTTACGGTCACCGCCATTATGCGGGGTAAAACAGGCCTAGGGTTTAAAGGCTGCCCGCCAACAGGGACCCATTCATCGATTTTGAGCCTGTTGATACTATCACTTCATCTGAATATCTTTATTGCGAGCCATGTGCATACCACTTATCAAGGGCACTATCTTTGCGGTGAAAGTACATGATACACCCCTCCCGTTCGACCCATCATGGTCCACAAACCATTGGACCCCATCGAAACTCCAGGCACCCAGAGGATACTGGAGGCGCGCGATGAGTCCCACGACATCCATGAGCGGCCTGGACCGTGTCGATCTGGAGCGCCTTCTGGATAGCGTGCCGCTACCCTGCCTGCTCACCGGTCGGTTGAACCGCGTCATCCGCGCCAACGCTCCCCTGGTCGGGTTGCTGGGTTTCCCTGAAGCGAAACTGGCCGAATACACCCTGCTGGACCTGGTGGACAACAGCCAGCTCATGGACGCGGCCAAGCTCTTCACATTGCTGGAGTCGGAGAACCGGGTTGACCGTGAGTTGACCCTCCGTCGCCAGCGGGGGGCGCCATTGGACCTGCGCTGGATCGGGATCGTCCTGGGTGAATACCAGCTCCATCTGTTCGATACCACCGAAGCCGGGGTCGAGTTGCCCAGAACCGCGCCGGTGCGGGATCTGCAGGCCGAAACCGAGCTGGCTCACACCAACCGTATGCTCAAGGACGACCTGAAGCGGCTACGGGAAAAGGATCATTTCAACACCCATATCCAGGAGTCGTTGCGGGCCATGCTGATGGTCCTGGACCAGCGGAACCGGATCATCACCCTGAACTCGGCAGCCGAGCTGATGCTGGGGATCAAGCAGAACGATGTTGTCGGCACCGATTTCTTCAGGCTGGCCCTGCCGGTCCAGTTCGAGGGTCTGGCCGAGGGATTGCGCCGCGTACGCGAGACCCGGGAGACCATGTATGTCGAGGGTCTGGAATATCTTCTCGAGGATGGTTCCACCGGTTATCTGGCATTTACCTATGTTCCCCTGGAGGATGATTTCAACCAGGTCACCGGCATCATCGCCCTGGGCGAGGACATCACCCAGAGGATCCTGCTGGAGGAGCAGCTCGAGGCCAAGGCCGATGAACTGGCCAGGTCCAACAAGGAGCTGGACAGCTTCACCTATGTCGTCTCCCATGACCTGAAGGAGCCCCTGCGCTCCATATCGGCATTCTCCTCTTTCCTGCTGGAGGACAACAAGGATGATCTGGACCAGCAGGCCACCGAGTACCTGGAGATACTGGTCCGTTCAGCCGAACGGATGCGTCAGTTGATCGAGGACCTACTGGAGCTCTCCCGGATCGGCCGGGTCAGGCAACAACACGATTGGATCGATCTGAACCTCCTGTTGCGCGAGGTCCTGGAAGACCTCTCCACGGCCATAGCCGATCGACAGGCCCAGCTTCGCATCGAGCCCGAACTACCCTCGGTCTACGGGGACAAGGTCCGGTTACGCCAGCTCTTCGCCAACCTGATCTCCAATGCCCTTAAGTTCAACAACGACCAGGCACCTGTCGTGGAGGTGGGCTTTCGTCCCGGAACCCTCACCAATACGTTCTACGTCAGGGACAACGGACCCGGTATCGATCCTCGCTACCATGAGAAGATATTCCAGATATTCCAGCGCCTGGGACACCGGGATGAGGTGGAAGGCACCGGCGCCGGTCTGACCATCTGTCGCAAGATAGTCGAGGACATGGGCCAAGAGATCTGGATCGATTCCGAGGAAGGACAGGGAGCCACCTTCCTGTTCAAGCTACCCCGGGGCCAGACCCGCGAGGGGGACAAGTGAGCTTGCGAACCAGAACGCGCTCCCTGAGGATACTGCTGGTCGAGGATAATCCGGATGATGTGGCCATCACCCGTCGGGCTCTCTCGAAAGGGAGCCTGGAGAACAAGGTCGTCGTGGCCCGGGACGGGCAGGAAGCCCTGGACCTGCTGAAGGACCGGGGCGCTTTCGAGGGCGCCAAGGCCATGCCCAGGCCGGATCTGATCCTGCTCGACCTCAACCTTCCCAGGGTGGATGGTCGGGAGGTGCTCAAGGAGGTCAAGGCCGACCGGAACCTCAAGCGCATTCCAATTGTCGTGCTGACCACCTCCGAGCGGGACGAGGATATCCTCAACTCCTATGGCCTGGGGGTCAACACCTATATTCGAAAACCGGTGAACTTTGACAGATTCCAAGAGGTGATCAAGACGTTACACAAGTACTGGGTCATGGTAGCTACCCTGCCGGCCCGCCCGGGGGTGGGCTGATGACCAGGGTGCTACTCGTCGAGGACAGCCCCACCGATACGGTCATTGTACGGCGGTTGCTCGACCGTGACGAACATGATTTCGACCTTAAGACCTCGGACACGGGAGCCCGGGCCGACCAGTTGCTGGAACGGTCCAAGTTCGACTGTCTGGTGCTGGACCATATGCTACCGGACACGAACTCCCTGGAGTTCCTGCGTCATGTCCGGGATCACTATGGCGACCTGCCCGTGGTCATCATCACCGGGCAGAACCATGACTGGATCCGTCACAGCTCCAAGGAGCTCGGGGCCAGTCATTTCCTGAGCAAGGACGATGTTCTGGCTGGTGCCCTGCCCCGGGCGATCCTATCCGCCATCGCCTCCTCCGGTCCGGCTGATATCGACGCCGAGAGTCTCAAACCCCAACTGGACAGCGATAGCGGACCTTCACTGGAAGCCCTGTACCGCACACTGCTGGACACCATGCGAGGAGGGGTACTGACCCTGGATGGCAGGGGCGACATCACCTTCTCGAATACCCAGGCGGGCGTCCTTCTGGGACATACCCCGGCCGAGCTCCTTGGCACATCGCTGGACTCATTCCTCTCTTTTGAGGACGGGGCATTGCACCGGCAGCAACAGACCGAGGTGAACAACGGAGGGGTATGCACCTACGAGCTGAGATTGCAGGGTGTCGGGTGTCCAGTGACCTCGGCTCATATCTCCCACGCGCCCCTGAGAGACTCACATGGAACCGTCACCGGCTCGATCCTGGCGATCTCCGACATAAGCGACCTGAGGGCGACACAGGCTGAGCTCTCCCACTCCCAGGCCCAGTACCGGACCCTCATCGAGATAGCCCCCGAGGCCATCGTCCATTTTGACCTGAAAGGCAATATCCAGTACCACAATGAACAGCTTTGCCGCCTTACCGGATATGACAAGAACGAGTTGAAGGACCTCAGCCTGCAAAAGCTCCTGCTACCGGATGAACGTTCGAGCCTGATCCAACTCTATCAGAAGGCTATCACCGATGGGGACTTTGCCCAGACCATCCAGGCGCGGGTCCTGACCAAGAGAGGCCAGGTGCGCCATGTGGAGGTCTCCACCGCCGCGATGAAGGAAGCCGGGTCGTTGAGGGGCATCATCGCCTATGTGCGCGACGATACACAGCGTTACGCGGCCGAACGCCAGATAAGGCAGGCCAAGGCCACAGCCGAGTTCGCCTCGGACCTGCTCTCCCATGATATCAACAACCTGAACCAGGGAACCCGCGGTTTTCTGGAACTACTGATCGAGAAGGTGAAGCTGGATGAGGTGGCGAAACGTCTGGCCGATCAGGCCCTGGAACAGGTGGGATCCTCCACGCAGCTCATTCATGATGTCAGGCACCTTCTGGACATCCGCGGCCAGACCCCGTCCCTGGAGACCATCGAACAGGTGAGCGTCATCCAGCGGGCCATCGAACAGGTCCGGGCCGGCTATCCCAAACAGAAACTCTCCTTTGATCTTACGGCCGATGATGAATCCCATGTAATGGCTGACAGCCTGCTTCGGGACCTCTATCTGAATCTGCTGGACAACGGGGTCAAGTACAATACCCGATCGGAACCGGTGATCCGGATAGGCCTGAAAGCCGATAGCCTCAGGGGCGCCCCGGCCTGGCTGGCGACCATCAGTGACAACGGTCCGGGAATCCCCGATGACCGGAAGAAGTCGCTCTTTGACCGGACCACCCGAAGCAAGGGCAGTTCCAAGGGTTGGGGGCTTGGATTGTCACTGGTCCAGGCGATAGTGGACCGTTACGAGGGTCAGGTGTGGGTGGAGGACGCCCAGCCGGGTCCCGGTGCCTGCTTCAAGGTGCTTCTGCCGGCGGCGTTGGCCCACTCGAAACCGGACCGCAAGAGCCATGACATGGTGACAGACGAGGCATCTGGTAGTTGATTGAGGATCCTCATTGCCGAAGATGAAGATTACCTGCAACGACTCTACAGCGAGATCTTCGATCTCAAGGGCCACGAGGTGGTGGGTCAGGCCTACAACGGCCAGGAAGCGGTGGACCTCTACCGGGAACTGGACCCGCCCCCCGATTGTGTGCTGATGGACCATCGGATGCCCATAGCCAACGGATTGTTCGCCACCCGGGAGATAATCGAGCTGCACCCCAAAGCCAGGGTCATCTTCGCGTCGGCTGATGAGGGCATAATGAAGGAAGCCCTCAAGGCGGGTGCCGAGGCCTTCCTGGCCAAGCCATTCTCGGTGCAGGAGCTGTGCCAGGCCCTGGAACAACCGTTAAAGGTGGTCTATGTCTACCTGGCTTCCAATGGCGGCCTGCAGATGGCCTCATACCAGAAGGGAGAAGCGGGTCTGGATCCCGACCTCTTCACCGCGATGCTCAGCGCCATCGACGACTTCGTCAGCCATTCCCTGGGTTCCCTGGCCCCGACCCGTCACCACCTGTCACGCATGGAGTACGGACCCTGGTCCATCGGGGTCCATCTGGCCCCCGATTTCAGGTTGATCCTGGTCTATTCCGGTTTTGCAGATCGATTCCTGCAATACCTTCTGGAGCAGACGGTCAACCATATCGAATCAAGATACAAAGAGTCCCTGACCAATTGGGACGGCAATCGCAAGGAACTGGCGGGGATAGAGCGGTTGCTGGAACAGGTGACCCGATGAA
>CAYSUX010000065.1:0-12593 GCA_964434315.1 uncultured archaeon | reverse complement strand
AAGCGGGTCCGCATCATTCCCGCCCGAAGCCCCTATGGCCCTTTCTTCTGAATACCACCGCTATCAAGACCATGGTCCCGATGAGCAGGAAGCCTCAGGCCAGGCAGGCCAGGGCCGGCTTTTCCATCAGCGCCTCCACTGTAGCCTCTGCCATAGCCTCCGGAAGATTTTCCTCTGAGTGGGATGTTGAGTTGACAGAGGACCGCGTTCAGGAGTGACATCGTAACGCTTTCGGGGTCCTCACCCTTTATATGAACACTCCGCTGGCCGGGCCATGACAGGGTCCGATAGCGACACCGAGGCTGTCAACACACCTGCCGATCCCGCTCCCCGGCCATACCCGGCTCCTGCCGATCCCGGCGATATGGAAGACATGGAAGACAAGGACGCGGCCATCGGCCCTCGCGCCGAGACCGGGAGCGCCTCATCCGTTCCGGATGCCGAACCGGTGCTGGAGCTCAAGGGCCTGACCAAGTTCTTCAACCTGATGAAGAGTGGGAAGCTGGTGGGTCGGGTCGAGGCCGTCAAGCGATTGGACCTTATCGTCCCCAGGGGCTCCATCTTCGGTTTCCTGGGACCCAACGGCGCCGGCAAGACCACCACCATCATGTGCGCCTGCGGCATGCTGGCGCCCGATGTCGGCACCGTGACCGTGGCCGGCCATGACATGGCCTCGGACCCCTCCGTCGCCAAGGCCCGTATCGGTTACCTACCCGAGGCGGTGGGACTCTACCCCGAGCTCAACGCCCTCCAGACCCTGGCCTACTACGGCTCGTTCTATGACCTGGACAAGGGGCGACTCAACACCCGGGCCGTGGAACTGCTGGAGCTTTTCGGACTGGCGGACCGGGCCACCGAGCAGGTCGCCGGCTATTCCCTGGGCATGCGCAAGCGTCTGGCCCTGGCTGCCGCGCTACTCCACGAGCCCGACCTGCTGATCCTGGATGAGCCCACCTCCGGGCTTGACCCTCAGGGTGTGCGGGCCCTGAGGGAGGTCCTGCGGGAGCTGAACCGCCAGGGTCTGACCATCTTCTTCTCCTCCCATGTCCTATCCGAGGTGGCCCAGATCTGCGACAACGTGGCCATCCTGAACCAGGGCGACCTGGTGGCCCAGGGGACCGTCACCGAACTACAGGACCGGTTGACCGGACTCAAGCCCCGGGTCGAGGTCCATCTGCGAAACCTGACGCCGACCCTGGAATCGGCCTTGCGAGCGCTTCCCGAGGTGGAGGGGCTTCAGACTCGACCCCTGGAGCAGGGTCTGTTCGAGATGGAGCTTATCCTGACAAACGAGATCACTCCGGTCATCAACCAGATCCTGGTGGAGCAGGGGGCCCTGGTCTACAAGCTGGCCGGCAAGGACGCCTCCCTGGAAGAGCTTTTTATGGCCTACACCGAAGAGGACCCTGCCACACCCCATGCCTTACCGCCGGATGGTTCTGATAACCGACCCGAGAAGACCACACCCATTGGGTCCAGCCCGGGAGGTGACACCGATGAGTGATGGGGATCCTAAAAAGAGATCCTCGCCGGTGATCAAGCTCGAGGAGTCCTGGACCGAGATGGGCTTGCGCCTGATGGGTGAGCTGAATAGCTACCTCACTGGTCCGGGACCACGTAAGGCCCTCCACACCTACCGTTGGATCCTGGCCGGTATCCTGGCCACCCTGCTGGTGGCCACGGGCCACTGGACCTACTGGGTCCTCCAGACCGAACCCATCGAGGAACCCACTGACAGCCGGACCATCACCGAGGAAGGCTTCGCCGTCAACCAGCGCTATGCCGGCTACAGGGATGGCGAGACCATCTCCATCAGAGGTCGTATCGACGAGGTGACGGTGGTCGAGAACTTCTCCTACACCCAACCAAAGAGCAAGTATGGAGGCGTGCGGGTGGTCAACATCGTCGACCCGTCAGCCCCATTCCAGCAGGGATTGGGATTCAACACCAAAGGAGATGCCCTCGACATCGCCATAACCGGAGAACTTCAGTCCATGGCCTACTCCTGGGACCGGGCGGTCCTGGTGGCCGATGGTCGCAAACGGCCTGGACTGCGTTTCCTGGATGCCTCTGATCTGACCGACCTCAAAGAGGTGGGTGACGGCTATGACAACCTACCGGGTAACACCACTGCCGTGGCGATAGATGGACAGATGGCGGCGCTGGGCGACAACACCGGTGTGGTCTTCGTCGATTTCTCCAGACCCCTGCAACCAGTGCGATATGGTCAACGCTTCAATTTGACCGAACCCGTATTGGACATCGAGCTTGCCGGCGATCTGGCCTACCTGGCCACCGGTGGCAACGGCCTTACACTGCTCAACATATCCTCCTTGAAGGACCTTCAACTGATGAGTGTTCTGGACACTCCCGGCAATGTGGTGGATGTGACCGTTGTCGATGGCTTTGCCTATGTGGCAGATAGCCTGGGCGGTCTGCGGATCGTCAATGTGACCAGCGCGACCGACCCGGAGGTGGTGGCGGTCATCGAGACTCCGGGGGGATCGGTCTACCAGAGCGTGATCGCCAACCGGACCGCCTATCTGGCAGCCGGACCGGCAGGATTGTTGGTCTACGATCTGACGAACATCTCATCGCCCCGCCACCTGGGCACGCTGGCCACCGGCAACGTCACCGGACTCGCTGTGGCCGGGGATGTGGCCTATCTGGCCGCCGGCGAGAATGGCCTGCTGACCGTTGATCTATCCGACCTCCTCCAGCCGGTCCGGATGGGTCAGGTGAAGACCAACGGCGCCACTGTGAAGGTCATCCTCGACGGTGACCGGGCCTTTGTGACCGATGTGGACCTGAGCTATCACTTCAGCTTCATATCCGAATACGGCTTTCCCTTTGATTTCAACACCGAGAACCATACCCTGATCACCATCGATGACTTCACCTTCATCCACGCAGGCAATCTTTCAACGACCTACTATGAGAACGAGCTCATCGTGGTGGACCTGGTCTACCGGAAGAACGCTTCTTCTGTCATAACCGGCTATGTCGGGGTCCCTTACAATCAGAGCTTCGATAACCTGACCCTGACCTACGGTTATTTCGAGGCCACCGACATATCCTTGTCCTGGGATGTGGATCACCTGTTCTTTTGGCTCGAGGGCCTCTTCCTTGTGGCAGGCATCATACTGACCGTGGCCACTTCTCCCAGGGTTCGCCAGGAGCTCAGGGGCGCCTCCAAGATCGCCCGCTTCGAGGTGAAAAGCAAGTTCAGCTCGCCTGTCAGGACCATGATCATCATCATCATGCTGGCCTTCTTCGTCGTCGGAACCGCGTGGGGAGTGGCCGGTCAGGTGGGGGTCAGCAAACCGGGTGATAGTTTCTACGTGGCCGACGCCAACGAGGCCATAATTATGGTGACCCACTTCACCTTCTTCATCCTCTCCCTGTTCACCCTGGTATCGGCCTTCAACGTCATCGTCCAGGAGCGACTCGGCAACACCCTGAACATGTTGCTTTGTCGTCCCCTCAACCGGGCCGGGATCCTGCTGGGAAAGCTGGCCGGTCTGCAGGTCTTCATCGGTCTGCCCGCTCTCATATCCACATTGCTGGCGGTCTGGATCATCAACAACCAGGCCGGGGAATGGCCGGCACTGGGTGCTTCGATCGGCTACATCATCTTCACCCAGGTGATGATATTCACCTTCCTCGTTTTGCAGGCCAACATATCGGTCAACTCCCGCAACCCCACAACCGCCGCCTTCATGGGTATCGGCGTCTGGGTAACCTTCGCCCTGCTCTGGTCCCGGTTCAGATTGGCGCTGGCATACGCCTCGGGGCTTGATGTGGGTTCCGAGGATCTGGAGAACTCAGCCGAGTTCCAGGCCCTGGCCGGTTGGATGGCCCTGCTCAATCCCGGGGAGGTCTACGATTTCACCATCGCGCTCATGCTTCCCAGGGGTGTCAATGACAATATCGAGGGCATCCCCCGCTGGGCGCCGCCGGTGGCCATGCTGATCTGGGCCTCAGGATTGTTGTGGTTGGCGATGTGGAGGTTTAGCCGAGAACAACGTGGTTAACGTTGTTCTAGGGCCTAGACCATTTACGCGCTTATTGCGCATATGGACGTGTCCATTAATATGGACACGACCAGCTCTGCTGGTCGGTTGACGGGAAGAGCGCGGTTAGCGCTCCTTCCAGTGTTTAGGACAACACCGTGTGTTGGCCGGTAGCCGAGAACAACGTGGTTAACGTTGTTCTAGGGCCTAGACCATTTACGCGCTTATTGCGCATATGGACGTGTCCATTAATATGGACACGACCAGCTCTGCTGGTCGATTGCCGAGAAGAGCGCGGCTAATGATGGCTTCGTTCGTAAGATCGGATGGGACGAGATCGATGTGACCTTACGGAGTGGTGACCGGTGGCGGTAATGTTGAGCTTTCGGTGGCTTCCTTTTGGGTTATGGCAACATCCTCTGCCGCGTCCTCGATATCCTTGGTATGGGTCTTTCGCTCCAGGTCCACCCAGAAGAGGGCGTCATGGCCATTCTGGACCAGCTTGCGCAACAGAACCCTGAGTCGCTTGTAGCATTCGACACGGTGGATGAGCTCGGGGTGTTCGGGCAGGTGACCTTCCATGTTGGCGAAGCGTTGGGCCAGGTTCTTGCGACCCAGCAATATCAGCAGACGGCGGGCCTCCTCCCGGCTCAGGTAACCCTGAAATCCACGGGCCTTGAATTCCAATCTGTAAGGCGGGAATTTCTTTTTCTGGTAAATGGGGGTCAGCAGGTTGGCCAGTTCGAAGGTGTCAGTATCCCGTTTCTCCAGGTAGCTCATGAACTGGTCGTACAATAGCTCTTCATCGGTCCATTGCCAGTCGCTACGCTTCTCATCGTCCTCCAAGGCCAGAGCAGCCTTGACCAGGCCTTCACCCATTCGGCCGGTTATCTTGTATGATTTCTTGGGTTTTCTGCGTTTCAGAGCGTCGAGCACTTCATCCTCGACACCCATGGCACCGAGCTTGCCGGCGTAACGGTTCTTGAAACCTTTGCCCATCATCTTCTCGATGGCCTTGAATTTGGACAGGTTGAAGGGTAGGATCTGGGTAGTAAAGCCCTGGGTCAAAAAGCTCCACCTCTAACTGGCCTAAAGGGACGGGGCTTATTAAGGTTGGAGTCGCTGTGCGAGTTTATGGGTCTCAATCTGGGCGATCTCGTGAATGCCTCGCCCCTGGCGCTCGATGAGCTGGCAGGCCGTATCGTGGCCGTTGACGGACAGAACGTCCTCTACCAGTTCCTGGCCTCTATCCGGGGACCGGACGGCGCTCTGCTGAGCGATGGCCAGGGTCACCCCACCTCCCATCTTCACGGCCTGCTGAACCGTGTCGCTTCTCTGGTCGCCCAGGGCCTGAAGCTGGTGATGGTCTTTGATGGCCCGCCCCATCCGCTCAAGGGCGTCACATTGAAGACCCGGCGCGATCGCAAGGTCCAGGCCAAACAGGAATACGAGGCAGCCCTGGCTGCGGGCGATATGGCCCTGGCTCGACGGAAGGCGGCCCAGGCCATCTACCTGACTCCCGAGATGGTGGCCGAGGCCATGGCGCTGCTGACCGGCCTGGGCATACCCTGGATCCAGGCCCCGGGTGAGGGCGAGGCCACTGCCGCCGCCCTGGCTACAAGGGGCGAGGCCTGGGCCGTGGCCTCCCAGGATTTCGATTGCCTGCTCTTCGGCACCCCCCGGCTGGTCCGGAACCTGACCCTGGCGGGACGCCGAAAACTACCCAGGCAGAACCGTTATGTCACGGTTCAGACCGAACTCATCGATACCGCGGCCCTGTTCAGCGGGCTGGGACTCACCCGCGAGCAGCTCATCGATATGGCCCTGCTCATCGGCACCGATTTCAATCCCGGGCGACATGGTATCGGTCCCAAGAAGGCCCTGAAGCTCCTGCTAGAACACGAGAGTCTGGCCCGGGTCCTCGAGGAAAAGGAGTGGGAGCTGACCGATTGGCAGGAGGCCCGCGGTCTCTTCACAGAACCGGAGGTGGCCCTTGCCGATTCCTACGAACTGGAATGGCGACCCCCGGATCGCGACGCGGTCATGACCCTGCTCTGCGACGAGCATAACTTCTCCCGCTTCAGGGTCGAGGGGCTGCTGAACAAGCTCAGGAGCCCTGCCTCGCCCCGGCGAGGCGCCCAGGCCACATTGGGTGATTTCGGCTGACCTTTTGACCGGCGACAGGCCTTTTGATTGGCCTATTGACCTTTATAATTATAACTGGCAAGTGGCCACTGACCTTTTTAACCGACCTTTCGAGAGTTATCCCGTCGAACCGGAGCTTTCATTCCATACCCGGCTCGTTGATCATCTCAATTCATCCAGGGCCTGCAGCAACCTTGGCAGGCGGGCCTGGGTCCTATCCAGGGTCTGTCGGGCCACATCCACCACGAAGGCCAGTGCCGGGCCCCGGATGTAGAGTTCATTTCCCCTGGCCAGGGGGCAATCGAGGCGCTCGGAGCAGAGCAGCTCGACCATTACTTTCTTGACGTCAGGTAATGGCCTCCTTGGCAGAGCATCCTCGCAGTCGGCTTTCGCGGCCACCGCCGCCTTTCGATCCTTGATGGGTTCGCTACCCTTGAATCCCCTAAGCGAGCTGTACTTCCAGCCATGGTTCACAGCCAGGGCCCTCAGGCGACCGGCAGCCTCCAGCCCTTCACAGGCCACATGGAATATGGGTGACTGGGCTTGCAGGTACAGCAGACCATCGTCGGGTGGCTCATCACCTGGCCCGGTAGTCACCTCGGCTTGCCATTCGCCCAATGCCGCCTCCACCTGTTCGATGGTGGGCGCGTCGTGCCAGATGCCCCAGCGATGGGAGCTGCGCTTGTCCCCCGGCCCGGCCACGCTGATGAGCTGTACCCGTCCGGCGCACGAGGAGGTGGTGTAGTAATCGGGATGGCCGTTGAGGGCTTTCAACAAGGGCTCGGCTTTGACGTCAACCCGTCCGTCCTTTCGGTCACTGACGAGGCGCTCCATGGCGGCCTCGCGAGCCTGGGAGAAGACCATGGTCGGTCAGATGGCCACCCTACTAAAATCCCGGGGGCCGGTGTGCTTCGAGCTCACCGGATATAGATGTTGGCCGCGTCGTCCTTGCCATGGACGTATTCGACCTCCTCGACGGTCCCTTCGATCTCCTCCAAGACCCCATCCGGGCTGTTGCCGGCGAACATGACCTTCATGAACCCCGAGAAATACTGGGTCATGGTGTTGACGTTGTTGTAGCAATGGCGTTGGATCAGTGCTCTGTTTGGATCATGACCCTCGGCGATATGTCCAGACTGGAATCTCACCGTACCGTCATCGAGGTCCAGCTCGAACTTGCCGATGCGCATGCCGAAATTCGAGCGGGTGATGAATCTGGTCATATCGTTGAACCTCTCTTTGGGGGTCTTGGTGTCCAGTATCGAATAGAAGGTGAGGATACGGGTTTCCTCGTCAACCAGGATGATAAAAGCCCACGAGGTCTCCGGGGTTTCAAAGCGGGTATCGATGCGGATGAGTTCCTCGCTGACTTGCAGGGTGGGATGCCATTCGTCTTCTTCAAGGAACGCCATGAGCTTTGTTGTGAGCTCTCCCTTCGATCTCTTGCGTAAGGCCATGGACCTCGCCATCTTCTTTGAATATTTAACCTAATCCACCCACTGATCCCTCCTGTGTTATCCGCGAAAGATCTCGGAGAACGAAGCTTCATACGACATTGGCGTCATGCCAAGGAGCCGATACTTTTCCTTGACCAGGGTCGCCTGGATGCGCTGACGGGAATGTCCCTGGGAGACGCCATATTGACCGTGACCATAAGGCTGTCATATACCAGACATAAGGTAGACATATGGTAGATATATGGTAGATGAGGTGCGAAACTCCGGGATCGGACCCGGAAGCACCGGAAGAAATCACAGAGGGACCGGTGACGGATTGTATATTCACCGTTCTTTGAAGTGGGTACATTCATTCGGATCAATATTCTTCGGACAGGTATGGAGGCAAGCCTCTACCTCGCCCAATACCGAATATCCATTTGCTTCCTTCCGATCCATCTCTTCCTCAACTTCTCCACAAATAAATGTATATTTCGTTGGTGTAGCTAGTAGTATCCTTATCAAGTCTGAAGCTTCACTGATTGTCAAATTGAATACGAACTGTTTTTTCTTCCTTCGTAAATATCCCGCTACCAGCTCCTTATCCAAAGTAGTATAAATCATCAGATGAATATAATCAATCTGCTTTTCCGTCGATGGCCTGTCAGGGCTGATGATTGGCATGGTTCCTGACCGTTCACTCCCACTTGTAGTCAGGATCTGGGACGAAGGTGATGCCGCCTCCACCGTTCTCATTACCAGACTGCGAAAATTGCCTTACCAACCATCCGCCAGGAACCTTTGCCCTTTCGGGACCGCTTTTATTCCAAACCCTAGTGTCTTCTACTTTCTGTAGCCGAGCTTCATGCTCCTTAATCCTTCGTTTATATGCCATCTTGCGTCCTTTCAATTGCTCAGGCGTAGCTTTTGCATAGTTCTGTTTCATTTCCTCAACCTTTTTAAGGATATGTTGTCGTGTCATCTGGTTAATCCAGGGAACCGGTTCCCAGAATAAGGGCCTACATCCCAGTTGTTTTTCGCTCGTGGCGCTCATGGTTGAATCCCAGGGACGGTGAAATAGAACATCCACTTAATCATTTCGGGAGATTAGTAGAAATCGCCCCGAGGCTGTCGGGGTTCCCCTGGGATTTCTGGGTAAGCCTGATAGGTTCAAAGACGGGTGACCTTACCCTGCATGACCCTGGACGCCCAGGGGGACGGGGCCATGTGGATGCCGCGATGATTATCCCAATAGCTTGCTATATGGCTCGACATCCACGTAGCACGTGGCTGCGTGCCGGCCCCCACGCCCGTCATGTAGCCGCTGTGGCTCCCTCCAACTGCTATGCCGAAGCCGGCCCGCCAGCTGCTGCACATGCCCGAAGATTGGCCCTCACGCGCCCATGACCGTCAGCAGGCCAGCCCGCTGCTATGCCGAAGCCGACCCCACATAGGGCCGCACCCCCTCATTCATGCAGGTGCGATCTTACTTCATGTGTATGGATCTTTGCCCTGAGCCTTGAGCTCGGACCTCGGGCTTGCCGTCGTGGAAGGCCGTCGCCTTCGCCCCGGGTCCTGCTTCGGCCGCAAAAGACCATATGGCCTTCTTCTCAAGGCCCTTGGCTCGCCTTGCCTCGTGGACGATCTCGCATGAAGTCCATAAAGTCCCTTCGATGATCCTTCGTTGGTTCTTCGTTGATCCTTCGATAATCCTTCGTTGATCCTTCGTTCTGCTTTCGTTGTGGTCTCGTTGTGCCTTCGTTCATCCCATATTGGATCACATAGGTCAGACACAGGATCAGGGCTACATGCAAGATTGGTTCCATGCAATTATTACCTTGTAAAATAATTATAAAAATCTCGTGGTACAAACATCATTTAAAAAATAGAGGTTTTATATAGGAGTACAACAATTATGTGAGATTTCATGAACAAATTTATAATATATATTGATAGATTAAGAAGAAATGACTTATAATCTTATAAATAACGTAGTCAAAACTATTGACATAATATTTATGTATCTCCATTTGCGGCCGCGTATCCATGCCACCCAGGTCAGGAAAATGTATCAGCCCCTTGGCCTGCCGTGAATATGGTAGGACGCTTCTCCTTCCGAAATCCTTCGTGGATAGGATAACACACCTACCCACAGCTCACAGCCCCCAGCCCACAGCCCACAGCCCACAGCCCTACGAAGGGGCCAAAGCCCTCAGGTACATTGTAGTACAATTGCCGGCTGAAGAAAGCCGGGCGACCGGGGTATGATATTCGAATCGCGATAACCATCGGGACCACGCTCATCTTCGTGACATTGCTGGCCCTGTTGAGTGCCGGGAGTGCCCGGGGGGATGCTGGACCGGTGACTCTGGATCTGAACCTGGGGGCGGATTCCACCCCCCGAACCCGGGCCGTCACCATCTACGCCAACGGTAGCGACCCTTCGGATCCCGAATCGAGCCTGACACCCGACATCCACTACCGTGGCCCTTCTGCCGGCGGTTGGCCCCTCTGGTCCAACACCTCCGGCGGTACCCAGTCTGTCGCCGTGTCCGATGATGGCGAGTACACGATCACCGGGAACCAGGAGGGGGTCAGCTACTATGACAGGGATGACCCCACTCCCAGGTGGGATTCAAAGATAGGATGCCAGGTCTACAGCGTCGATCTGTCAACCGATGGCATGTACGGTCTGGCCGGTTGCGATGACCATCGGGCCTACCTGTTCGGTCAGGCGAGCCCGAACCCGATATGGAACCATACCACAGGCGGTGATGTCTATTCGGTCTCCATCTCGGACAATGGAAGCTACATGGTCGCCGGCTCGGCCGATAACAGGGTCTACCTCTTTGGCAAGGATAGCTCCGAACCCAGGTGGGAGTTCGACGCCGGTTCGGCGGTCTTCACAGTGGCCATATCGGCCGACGGCGAGTACCTGGTGGCGGGCACCTCGAGCAACGAGGTCTTCTTCTTTGTCAGGAACAGCTCGGTCCCGATCTGGAACTACACCACCGGCAGCAAGGTCTTCTCGGTGGCCATCTCCGGGGATGGTAGTGGCGTGGTCGCGGGTTCCAATGACAAGAAGGTCTATCTCTTCGGTCCCGATGAGGCGACCCCATCCTGGGAGTATACCACCGGCAGCGGTGTTCGTTCGGTTTCCATATCCAACGATGGTACGATGGTGGTCGCCGGCTCGTACGACCATAACGTCTACCTCTTCAACAGTGACAGCTCCACCCCGGCCTGGAACTTTGACACCGACCATCAGGTCACCACGGTCTCGATGGCGGCCCGGGGGGATTACCTGGCGGCAGGCACTTCCGGGCAGCAAATCTACCTCTTTCCAGTAGATGGCTCCACACCCATAGGCAACCACTCCACCGGCGGTACCATCTGGTCATTGGCCCTTTCAGGTGACGGTGAGTATCTGGCGGCCTGCTCACAAGACCAGGTTCATCTATACCAGACCCGGTGGGAGTCAGCCTATCTGGACACTCCGCTCCATGTCGATGATCACTGGGAGGTCAACTTCACTCCCGAAAAGAGCGCTTCGGTAGGCAATTACTCGTTCAGGGTCAGGTTCACCAACACCACCGACGGCGTGGGTCACTGGCTTCATGGCCTCGATATTCTGGAGGTGGTCAATCTCGTGCCCACCGCTTCCATCGACACGATCACGCCCAACCCCTCCGACGAGGGAGGTTCGGTGGCCTTCAACGGCAGCGGACAGGACGATGGCACAGTGACCTCATATGCCTGGCGTTCTTCATTGCAAGGTGTCCTGGCGACCTCCAACACCTTCGCGAGCTCGGCCCTGGGAGTGGGATTCCACACCATTTACCTCAAGGTCATGGATGATCTCGAGGTCTGGAGTCCCGAGGTGTCGGTCAGCCTGGAGATCCTCGACACCCTGCCGGTGGCCAACATCGACAATCTGACCCCGGCAGCGGCCTATCCCGGCGTTCCGGTGACCTTCAATGGTTCCGGTACCGACGGCCTGGGGGACCTGAGCGGTTACCACTGGCGTTCGAGCCTCGACGGCAACCTGAGCACCGAGGCCTCGTTCACCACCTCGGGGTTATCCCTGGGCGAGCATACGATATTCTTCAAGGTCCGTGACGATGAGAACACCTGGTCAGAGGAGGTCAACCGGACCTTCCATGTCAACAACACTCCTCCCACGGCCATAGTCGTTTCCATATCGCCCTCGCCGACCATCCTTGGCGCCGGGGTGGTATTCACCGGTTACGGCTTCGACCCGTTCGAGAACATCACCGGCTACCAGTGGCGCTCGAGCCTTGACGGTATCTTTCTCACCAAGACCAACATCACCTATGGCGGGCTTTCCCTTGGTAACCACACCATCTACTTCTCGGTTCTGGACGAATCCGATATCTGGTCAACCGAGGTCGCCGTCAACCTGCTGGTCCACCAGCGTCCCATCGCAACGATAGTCCAGGTCCTTCCCAGCCCGGCCAACCAGAACGGTACGGTGACCTTCAACGGCAGCGGCACGGATTCCGAGGGTCCCATCACAGGCTATCTCTGGAGTTCGAGCCTTGACGGTGAGTTGAGTGCCAATGCCTCCTTTGCCACCATCAGCCTCTCTCCCGGTGACCATATCATCACCTTCAGGGTGCAGGACGAACAGGGCGCCTGGTCCGCTCCCGAGACTCGAAATCTCCATGTCAACGCCCGGCCAACAGCCTCCCACACCAAGATCTCAGCCACGGTCTCGGCCATTGGGGAGAGCGTCACCTTCAAGGGTCAGGGACAGGACTCCGACGGCACCATAACCAACTACGAATGGCACTCCTCCTTGGACGGCATTTTCAGCAGTCAGGCCCAGGTATCCTTCGATGGTCTCTCAGGCGGCCGGCACACCATTTCCTTCAGGGTCCAGGATAACGACATCGCCTGGTCCGATCCGGTCACCGGATACCTCAGGGTCAACCTCAGGCCCAGGATAACTCCCGGATCCCTCACCGCAACTGCCGCC
>CAYSUX010000064.1:0-12600 GCA_964434315.1 uncultured archaeon | reverse complement strand
CAGGCGCGGTATGGGGGGAGGTCACCATCGGGGGTGGTCTGAATGTCACTTCCTGGCAGATCGAAACCATTGATATCGAGGTCTATTGCGTAAATTCGGATGATAGCCAACTGGTAACGGTCTGGGTGGAGGTGATCCCAGCCATGGCCGATCTGGCGATATTCCAGCATGAACTGAACATCACGAGGGTTAACGAGGTTGATCAGCAATACAACATCACGGTTCCGGTCCACAATCTCGGTGAGGCTTCGGCTCAGGGCATTATCCGCTTCTACGAGAGTGACATGGGTTTTCTGGATATTCTTATCGACGAGGAAAGGGTCATGTTGGAACCGGGTGAGACCACCAATATCTCGGTGCTGTGGACCCCGAAGGAAGACGAGCTGGTATATGTCGAGCTTCAGGTGACCCAACAGGAAGACTGGGACTGGACCAACGACTGGGCCTATGTTACCATTATTGAAGACCGGGAGCTGGACCTGTCGGTCAATGACGACGAGATATTCCTTTTGGAGTTCCCTTTTGAAGAGATGGAACCCCCGTTCAGGGGTGATGAACAAGAGTATCTGGATGAGTTCGCTTTGGCGGCGGTGGTTCACAACCAGGGAGAGTCGCCAGGCTATGCCGATGTGGAATTCTACCTGGATGATATCGACAATGATGAGAGCTACTTCCTGGGTTCGGACCGGGTCAATGTCATGCCCGGCGAGGCCCAACTGGCCATCACCTTTCCCTGGTTCAATCCATTCTACGTCTATGATCTGGGCGATGAATTCGAGCTTGTCGTGGAGCTTTTCGATATCGGTCCCTACGAAGACGATGAACCTTCCAATGACATGGCCGGCAGTGAATATCCGCCCGACATCCACCAGCTTCCCGACCTTTCGGTCTCGTCCGAGAACATTACCATCAATCCGGTTGAACCCGACGAGGGAGACAATGTCACGTTCGATATCGGTGTGGCCAATCACGGCGAAATGGAAGGCCTTGTTCTGGTCGAGCTGTACCATGTGGAGTTCTATCTTGATGAGCCATTCGTCGGCGAGTGGATAACCGGGATTGAACTCAATATCGAGCCAGATGATTCTGGAGTGGCCCATCTTGGAGGATGGCTGCCGGAGGCCGGCAATTACACCCTGTGTGTGATTGTCGAGGATATCGGTCTCTTTCCGGATGCCAACCCTGATGATAATCTCGCCTACTTCGAGGTGCGCGTCGGAACGCCTGATGATCAGAAACCGGATGAACCGAAGCCGGACGATCCAAGCGACGAGGATCTCCTGGCCCTGCCAAACTTCAACTGGCCTTCAGGCATGGTCGGGCTCGCGTTGGTGGCATCCCTGGCAGGCATCGGAGCCCTGGGTGGCACAACGGTCCTCTGGTACAGCGAGCGTAGCCGTTGGTGGCTCTTCACCGGCTTCTTCATTCCACTTCTTTCCAGGATCAAGAGAGAGGAACTGGAAGAGCCCGACAAGTTCAAGGCCGGACAGTTGTACCAGACGATCAAACTCAATCCGGGGATCAACCTGACCGCACTGATACACCTTGCCGAGATGGGCAATGGCACACTCATCCACCACCTGAGCCGCCTGGAGCATGATGGTCTGATAAAATCTGTAAAGCAGGGCCAACTGCGCCTTTACTACTCCACCAAGAGAAGTGTGGATGACGAGAACACCAACAAGCTAAGATACCTGCGTGAGACCCAGAAACGGGTGCTCAAGGTGCTTGCCCGCCATCCTGAATCAAGCCAGAGGGAAATTGCCGATATGCTGGAGTTGAAACAGCAACTGGTCTCCTACCATCTGAGGGAGCTGCTTCGCCTGGGTTTCATTCGGCGCAAGGGCCTGCGGCGTTTCTATTCCTATTATCTCGAAGATGGCGTGGCTGCCAAGATGACCCTGGAAGGCGCCGCCTAGGCCGATACACAAAGTACTGTGGGCTGTCCGGCTTTTATGCCGATGGGTCCTACAACCCCCATGGCTGAGACTCCCTCGGCTAGCCCCGCGTTCACCGTCTCCGCGCCGGCCAAGGCCATCCTGTTCGGTGAGCATGCCACACTCTACGGACATTCCGCCCTGGCCCTGGCCCTGGAGTTGAGGATCACCGTAAGGGTCGTTCCGGCAGAGGAATTCAGGGTCAACAACTACAGGGTCACCCGATTCAACACCCACCGCCACAAGCAGATAGCCTTTGCCCTGGACTACTACTGGGACGAGGCCCGACCGGTTCATTTCCACACGACCTCCAGCATCCCATCAGCCTCGGGCCTGGGTTCATCCTCGGCCTTCACCGCGGCCACTGTCGGAGCCCTGGCCGGGCTGGAAGAGCTCTGGCCTGAGGGCGGGGATGATGACCCGGTCCCGGACCCTTCGCAGGATGACCAAAAGAGGGATGGAACCGACGAGGGATCGGGTCCGATGAGCCCAGAGACGATAGCCAGGCGAAGCTTCCAGGTGGAATGGGCCTCCCATGGCAAGGCCAGCCCCCTGGACACCTGTTGCGCCTGCTTCGGCGGCGGCGTCCTGATGACCCCGACCGGTAAACCCCAGTCCCCCGGACAGCCATTGTTGACCATCGAAAAGGAAGGCCGGGAATGGAGCCTCCATTCCATCCCGGTACCGGCCATGCAGTTGGTGGTGGGTTACACAGGCACCAAATCCAAGACCGGCCCCCAGGTGGCCAAGGTCGCCCGCTTTGCCGGCCATTCCGGCTTTGCCAAGGAGATACTGGCGGATATCGGCGAGATAGCGAGGGAGGGAGTCCGGGCGTTGGCCCGGGGAGACCTGGAACGGGTGGGCGAGCTCATGAGGTCGAACCACGACCTTCTCACCATCCTGGGCCTCAATCCCCCCCAGGTCCAGAAGCTCTACGACGCGGCCTCCCGCCACGCCCTGGGAGCCAAGATGACCGGAGCCGGCGGAGGGGGCTCCATCATCGCCCTGCTGGCGCCAGATGACATCGGGGGAGTCCGTAGAACGGTCAAGGCCATCGAGAGGGCCGGTGGCAGGGCCATCGTGGCGGGACTGGCTCAAGAGGGTCTGATGCTGAATGGCTCCGCTCCTGACAGTCAATGAACGTATCCATCCGGGGCAAGCTTTTAACAGACAAAGCGTGCTCTCGTCACCTTCCGTTCCTGCAATAAGCAGCCCGGAAATTCGATTCAAACACTTCAGGATGATCACATGAACATGCGGGAGTTCATCGCCAAGTTAGACCAGCAAGGCCTGTTGACCAGGATCAAAAAGGAAGTGGATCCGGTCTACGAGGTCTCGACCCTGATGAAGGAACTGGATGGGCAGGCATTGCTTTTCGAGAATGTAAAGGGCCATTCGATGCCTATCGTGGCAAACTCGAGCTCGACCAGGGAGCATATTGCCATGGGTCTCGGGTGCCAAAAGGATGAGATAATCGACAAGCTCACCCGGGCCATCAACATGCCAGTAGCGCCCGAAGTGATCAAGGCCCCTACCTATGAGAACCTCGGCAATGACCTTGGCAAGCTGCCGATCCTGTCCTACTATCCGGTCGATGGAGGCCCTTACATCGCCTCGTCGGTGGTAATCTCCAACGACCCTGAGCATGGTCGGAACGCATCCTATCATCGCATCATGGTCATGGACCAGGAGCACGTGGTCCTGCGTATCCTGCAACGTAATTTCAACGAATATATCGAGCGAGGCCTTACCGAGTTCGCGATCTGTGTCGGCAATTCGGTCGCGGTACAGATCGCCGCCGCCATCTCCATGGGTGTCGAGGTGGACGAGATGGCCATCGCCAACGCCCTGGAACCCACACCCCTGATCGATGTGGCAGGCCATATCGTACCAGAGGCCGAGATCGTCATCATCGCCGAGTTCACCGGCGAGATGACTGACGAGGGCCCCTTCCTGGACCTGACCGAGACCCCGGACATCGTCCGCTCGCAAAGAGTGGCACGCATCAAGGCCATTCACGCCAAGCCCGATGCCATGTTCCATGGTCTGCTACCGGGCGGCCTGGAGCACAAGACCCTGATGGGCATGCCCAGGGAGCCCACCATCTTCGCCGAGGTGGCCAAGGTCTGCGACGTCACCGATGTGCTCATCACCCCCGGGGGCTGCTCCTGGCTCCACGGCGCGGTGAGCATCCGGGTCAAAGGACCCGATGACGGGCGCAAGGCCATCGAGGCCGCCTTTGACGGTCACAGATCGATGAAGCATGTCTTCGTGGTCAACGACGATATCGACATCCACGACCCCCAGGCCATCGAATGGGCCATGGCCACGCGCTTCCAGGCCGAGAAGGACCTGGTGATCAGGGAAAAGCAGAAGGGCTCATCATTGGATCCCTCATCCGACCTGGAGACCCGGGAGACCACCAAGGTGGGCTTCGACCTGACCATACCTTCCGGAAAGGACCCGAAACATTTCACCCGGCCCGAGCTGCCATTGAAGCTGGACCCGTCCCGATATCTGGAGGAGTAGGATGTATCTGACCAGGGAGGAAGAGGCTATACTTGACGGTGAGCAGGGCGAGGTGGCCCAGCGGATGTTCAGGCTGCTGGTGCGCCTTGGCGAGATCTACGGCGCCGAGAAGATGATCCCCGTGGGCTCGGTCCAGGTGGCCGGCGTCTCGTACAAATCCATCAAGGATCCGGGTCGCGACTTTCTTGAGGACATGGCATCGAAGGAGACCCGGGTGAAGGTGCTCACATACCTGAATCCCGCCGGTATGGACATGGAGAACTGGAAGGAACTGGGCTTCCCTGCGGATTTCGCCGAAAACCAGATCCGGATAATGGAGGCCTTCAGGGCCATGGGTATCGTGGTGACCTCCACCTGCACACCCTACCTGGCCGGCAATCTGCCCCGCTTTCGCGAGCACATCGCCTGGTCCGAGTCCTCGGCAGTTTCCTTTTCCAACTCTGTCATCGGCGCCAGAACCAATCGGGAAGGAGGACCCTCGGCGCTGGCGGCGGCCATCTGCGGCGTGACCGCGGACTACGGTTTGCACCGGGACGAGAATCGCAAGCCGGACATCGTGATCAATATTGACACCGAGCTGAAGAGCGCCGCGGATTATGGGGCTCTGGGCTATCATGTGGGCAAGCTGGTCAAGAACCAAAAGCCCTACTTCACCGGGCTTCCGTCAGGCGCCAACACCGATCAGCTCAAGGCCCTGGGCGCGGCCATGGCAGCCTCGGGGGCGGTGGCCCTTTACCATGCCGAGGGGCTGACCCCGGAGGCCTCGACCATGGATACAAGGGGCCTGGAGACCATCACCGTCGAGGGCTCGGATCTCGACGATACCTATAAAAAGCTCAACACCGGCGACGAGCCCGATATCGTCATCTTCGGCTGCCCCCACGCCTCGCTGCGGGAGATCGCCGAGGTGGCGGCCCGCGTCGAGGGCAAGAGCCTGCGCAAGCCGGTCTGGGTCTGTACCAGCCGGGTGATGAAGGAGGCCGCCGACCGCATGGGCTACACCGCCGCCATCAAGGCCGCCGGCGGCAAGATCGTGGCCGACACCTGCATGGTGGTCTCGCCCCTCGAAGAGATGGGCTATGCGTCCACAGGGGTCAACTCGGGCAAGGCCGGTAACTACCTGCCGGGATTCTGCAAGCAGAAGGTCAGTTTCGCGGACATTGACACGTTGATAAGGGGGCAGGAATGATGCGAGGCAGAACCATCAATCCCGGAACCGTCGAGGCCGAAGCCATCGTATCAACCGAGCCCATCGGCTTCTATGGCGGCATCGACATCGAGACCGGAGTGGTCATCGAGAAGGGGCATCCGCTGGAGGGCCAGTGTGTCACCAACAAGATCCTGGTCTTTCCCAACGGCAAGGGTTCCACTGTGGGCTCATACGTCATCTACGGTATGGCCAAGAACAATGTGGGCCCCGCCGCCCTGGTCAACCGTGAGACCGAGACCATCGTGGCCACCGGCGCCATCCTGGCCGGGGTGCCCTGCGTGGACCACATCGACATCGACCGGATTCGGACCGGCGACCGGCTGAGGGTGGACGCCGACGAGGGGACTGTGGAGAGGGTGTGAGGGGCGGGGGGCGGCCACCACCCAATTCTCGCACGGCTTGTGCGAGTTTTCCGTCGGGGATTTCTCACGCCGTCAGCCCCGGTCCCGCCGCTCAAGGGGTTAAGATTAAGATTCCCTCCGCTACTCCCGCTCTTCCTTTATCTTGCGGGCGATGGCCTCCACATCCAGGTCGGCCAGCCAGCGGTGACGGTCTTTAGTGTAGTCGCCGGAGCCGGTCTCGAACTGCTGGAGGAAGCGCACCATCCGCTACCAGCTGTCATGGCTGTTGTGTTGTCTGTCGAGGGCTGTCCCGTAGCGGGCCTTCGCGGTGGTGGGCATGGCGGCGCCTGCGAGGGCAGGGGCGTGAGGTAGTATTGGCTTGTGGTTGGTGGTTGGCGATTGGTGGTTAACTAACTCCCAACTCCCATAATCTTTTTGAAGGTAGGCCTTTGGTGGAGCCATGGGCTTCATTGCCACGATAAAACGAGGCGGGGCTATGGCCAAACTGAGCTTCCGGGTAATCCGCAAGGACCCGGAACTGCTGGCCTACTCCCTCATCAGCGGCATCATGGTCATTTGCGCATTGATCCTGGGTATGACACCGATATATCAGGAGGCTGAATGGGCCGGCACGTTCGAGGAGGATTCCTTCGAGGCCTCCGATGTCTACTATGCCTGGATCTTTGGCATGTACATGATTATCAGCATCATCGTCGTCTTCTGGAACAGCGCCATCGTCTACAGCGCCCATGAGCGGCTGCGTGGTGGCGACCCGCGATTCGCCACCGGTATCAAGGCCGCGGCTGGCAAGCTGCCCACCATCATCCTGTGGGGCATCATCACCGGCACCGTCGGCCTGCTCCTCAGGATGTTGCGTAACGCCACACATGGTTCCCGCCACCCGGCAATGCGGGCATTGGGTTGGATCGTCTCCATCGTGGCCGAAGCCGCCTGGTGGATAATGACCTTCTTTGTGGTTCCCATGATCGTCATCGAGAAGAAGGGGGTCAGGGACAGCCTGCGTGACGGTCGACAGCTCTTCAGGCGAACCTGGGGGGAGGCGGTCACCAGCTCCCTGGGAGTCATGCTGATAGCCTTCCTGTTCGCCATACTGGCGTTCTGTGGCCTGATTCTCTTCTACATGGTGACTGGACTATTGCTGGCCACCATCATCATCGGGGCCATCCTGTTCGTCATAATCTTCCTGGTCTTCCAGACCGCCGATGTCGTGGCCAAGGCCACCTGCTACGAGCTGGCGACCACAGGCAAGGTGCCTTCCCTGGCTCAGGGTCTGGAGCATAATCTGGACTGGTAGGGCTACAATGAAACAAATGGGGTCCACCCCGACCTCCCGGCCTCCCGGTACCACATCCAACATTTGCGGTACGCAGTCCCACCATTTCGCCGGAGATCCTGGAAATGGTCGCCAAGGTAGTCTCAGGTTCGGTGTACACGGATGCGTTGGACGCCGCTGATCTTCTTCAGGACCCTTTGAGTCCCATCGGGAACCAGAGACATCCACCTACGACCCTGGCTGATCTTCTCCCGGACCATGGTGGCCGAGATGGTCAGTTCACGCCTGGGCCTTCGGGTCTCGTAATCATGCTTTTCCAACAGGCTCGCGGTATTGGCATTGCCGGTATAGACCAGCAAGAAAGATGGCAATCTGGCCAGGATAGGGCTAACCCAATCCAACTGATTATAGATCTGATCTGCGGTCAATATTGTTGGCGTACCGCCTCCGATATCCAGACCCACCGCTCGCTTCCGCCCAAGTATACTTTGGACCGCACCCCAATTGGTGGCAAAGGGTTATGAAACCCCCATATCTGAGCCAGGATCATGGACCGGATAGTCATCGGCCTGACCGGCGCCTCGGGCCTACCCTATGGCATTCGCCTGCTGGAAGCGCTTGGAAAGTTGCCAGTGGAAGTACACCTCGTGACCTCCGATTCGGCCCGGCTGGTCCACCGGCATGAAGGCGACGGGGAGTGGGAGCGAGTCCTTGGGCTTGCCGACGAGGAGTATAAGAACAATGACATGGCCGCGGCCGTCGCTTCGGGCTCTTTCAAGACCCTAGGCATGGCCATAGTTCCCTGCTCCATGACCACCCTGGGTAAGATCGCCTCCGGCATCGGTGACAACCTCATCACACGGGCTGCCGCCTGCCAGCTCAAGGAGCGGCGTAAGCTGGTGCTGGTACCCCGCGAGACCCCCCTTTCCACGATCCATCTGGAGAACATGACCCGTCTGAGCCAGGCGGGCGCAATCATCGCCCCGGTCAGCCCCGCATTCTACACAAAACCCAAGACCCTGGAGGACAATCTGGATTTCATGGCCGGGCGAGTGCTGGACCTCTTTGGTTTCGAGCACGAGCTTTTCAGGCGCTGGGGTGAGGAACTGGAAAAGGTCTGATCATATGATCGAAGCGGGCGATGGCAAATACCGGGTCTGGCTAAAGAAGGTGGAATGCGGTGATGATCTGGTCTATGTCCTGGGTGGGGGTGAACGACCCCATGTGGGTGGTACTGTGCTGAAGGTGCCTGGCAAACGGACCCAGACCCTCACATTCGGCACCCATCGCGACCTGGAGGTGTTGCGGCCCATAGCCGAGGTGGCCAGCGAACGATATCGGTGTAAGGTAGCGGCCACCGGTGGGGTCCATATCGACGATGCCGGTCCCGATGATATCGAACTCATCGTGGCCAATTGCAACAGGCTGCTGGCCGAGCTCTGAAGCCGGATTCGACGATTGTTACGAACGTTCGGGCAACCTTAATAACCCACAGTTCCACCTTCCCGCTCCTCTCATCCTCCCAATTGGATATCACAGGAGCATCCAAACATGTCCGAGCGCAAAGGCACAGGTATAGGCTATGGCAAGGTCATTCTCTTCAACGAGCATTTCGTGGTCCACGGCGTCCCGGCCATCGCCGGCTCAATGGGTGCCCACACCAGTTGTACCGTGACGCCGGGCAAGGGTTCAGGCTGGACCCTTCTCGACGAGCGGCCCGAGACCCCGGGTTACAAGACCAGTAAGATGGATGAACAGCGCCAGAGCATCGACAATATCTTCGCCGCCCTGGGCAGGGATCCCACTGGCGAGCCGATCCACATCCATTTCGGCGGATCATTGCTCTGCGCTTCCGGTCTGGGAGCCAGTGGGGCCTCATGCACCGCCCTGGCCCGGGCGCTGAACGACCACTTCGACCTGGACCGGGATGACGACGCCATCAACCAGGCCGCCTTTGAAGGCGAGAAGGGCTACCATGGCACACCCTCCGGCCTGGATAACACGGTCTCCACTTTCGGCGGTATGCTCCATTACACCAAAGGCCAACCACCCAAGTTCGATCCCATCGCGATAAAGGAGCCTGTGCGGATAGTGCTGGGCAACACCGGCAAGGTGGCCGACACCGTTGGCGCCGTGGCCGGAGTAAACGAGCGCAAGGTTGCCGAGCCCGAGGTCTACAAGGCCCTGTTCGAGGCCGCAAGGGTCCTGGGGGAGCAGGGCCGCGTAGCCATCGAGGCCTACGACCTGGAACGTCTGGGCCAACTGATGAACATCAACCACCATCTCCTGCAGGCCATCGGCGTATCCTGCACCGAACTGGACGAACTGGTGGACACCGCCCGTATCTGCGGCGCCCTGGGAGCCAAGGTCACCGGTGGTGGCCTGGGCGGTAACATGGTGGCCCTGACCCCCACCAAGGAGCTGCAGAACGAGGTGGCCGACGCCATGGAGCAGTCCGGCTACTCCACCATCCGGACCACCATCGGGGTCAAGGGCGGGGCGTAGCCTCAAATCGACGAAAAAACAGGCAGGTTGGTTGAGGGGAAAGATTAAACCTACCCACGCCCTATTGGAAGGCGAGGTGCCAAAACTGAAGCTCGACCTGACCTCAGAGGGTATTGGCCTAACCAAAGAGCTGAACGACCTCGATAGACTAGCCCAGGAGTTTACAGCAATCCTCGATGAGGTTGGAGTATCCTATGTCATCATCTCCGGATATGTGGTTCTCCTCTTCGGCCATAGTCGTACCTCCGAGGACATCGATATAATCATCACCCGACCCACCAGAGAGGTTTTTGAGAGGTTATGGGAGGCGCTGAGGAAACGATTCGAATGTCACAACACTACCATTATTGACAGCGCTTATAATGAGTATCTTGATGCCAATCTAGCCCTGCGTTTTTCTTACATCGGAGACATTATCCCAAATATCGAATTGAAAATGCCTAAAGTTAAACTTGATAGATGGACCCTGGCCCATCGAATTTGTGTGAATCTTAATAATAAACCCATATTTATTTCGCCATTTGAGCTGCAAATACCATATAAGCTATATCTTGGAGGCGACAAGGACATCGAGGATGCCAGATACCTTTATAATATATTTAAGAATTATCTTGATAATGCTCTCTTCATGCGCTTTATCGATGAGCTGGGCCAAAAGCAAGCATTCAAGAGGTGGCTTGATGGATAGCGCCGACGATTTCCCTGAAATCGACCTCAAGGCGCTCGACCGCCAAAAGGAGCGGAACTTCAGGGAACGGCTGGCACTTATGGATAGATATGCCAAAAGGGTCCGATTAAACTTCTCAATCCCTGGCCAAAGCCAAGAGCAACCTATAATGAATTTGGACTCGAATGTTGGTTTTCCCGAGATTGATCTTGACCAACTTGCATTACAAAAGGAACAAAACTTCAAGGAGCGGTTGTCCTGGATCGATCGCTACGCAGATTGGGTCAAGGCCGTCCCCAACGAGGTCTGGTCGCACCAACAGAATAAACTCATCAACCGCCCCAGAGTCTGAGAGCACTCACTTCACCATTCATCATGGCATCCATCACCTTGCCCCCAGCCCGCCCAAAAGATAGCCGAATGCCTTCTATTCTATGTATTGACCCTGGCCCTGGTCATCCCCTTGCGTTGCCGGAAATCCCGCCAGCAGGCGATTCACCAGGTCGTTGCGATAATAGAGAGCGGACCTGGACAGCAGTGGTTTACCGCCATATCAAGGTCTCAACATGCGCTCCAGGGACCAGCGGAACAACCAGTTGTTGAAACGATCCTTGATATCATTGCTTTTTAAACTGCTCTTCAGTGGTCTTCTCTTTTTTGCGCCTTTCTGGGAATCCTGATCCTGAGCTTCGATCCCCTGACCATCCGCAGCTCCCGGCCGGGAGCTATCCAGAAGGTTCAGAGCCCTGTAGGCCTCCACTCGCCGTTCCACATCGGTGGTCAACTCGATGACGTTCTCGATGGCGGTTCGAGCCTTGGGGGTGCCGGTGCTACGTAGGGCCAGAAGGCTGTATCTTCTGACCCAGATGTCATTGTCACGAAGGGCCAGCTCTCCCAGCCGGGATTCATATCCTTCGGCTCCCAGGAGTATCAGGGCGGAAACGGCCGCCCTGCGAACCTGTGAATCCGGATCCTCCAGCAGTTCGGCGATGACCTTGCGCTGCCCCATCGCCCCGATACAGCCCAGGGAGGTGGCAGCCGCCGATCGTACCCAGGGTTCCTTGTCGTGAAGGGCCTCGGACAATGAGCCTTCGGCCTCCTCGCTGGCCTGCCTGCCCAGGGCCAGGGCGGCGTTGAAACGGATCCAACCTTCCACATCCTCCAGGGCCTTCAGTAGGGTGGGTACCGAACCTCCGGATTCCAACTCCTTGACCAGCTTGGCGGTCTGGCGGCGAAGTTTGGCGTCGGCTCCCACCATGGAGGTCACAGCCACTTTTTTCATCTCGGGGGCCCGGATCTGGCTTAGCACGCGGCCGGCCTCGAGCCTGACCCATTGATTGCCATCATCTTTCATCTCCTCTAAGGCCTTGTCGACCCTCGAGCCCGAGAAATTTGCCAGAGCCCTGACAGCGATCAACCGCAGGTCGGGATTGTCATCCCCGGTCGTTGTGAACAGAACATCGAGAGCTTCCCGGTCACCCAACCGACCCAGGGCGCCGATGGCCTGCTCCCGGACCACACCATCCCCCGAACCGGCGGCCTCGATCAATCCATTTATCTCTTTTCTCTCTTCCAGCTCCACTACCTGTCCGAATGTGGTCATGGAAGGGGGAATGTGTCTCAATCATAAGGGTTACTGGCAATATGGCCTCACCTGGCCCTCAACCCGCCCAGCGTATAGCCATAGGCCTTCTGAGCATTGACCCTGACCCAGGTCGCCAGCCCCTTGCGACGCTGGAACTCCTGCCGGATCTGTTCGAGATGTCGGCCGGTGATATCTATCTTCCCCGGTTCATCGCAACCCCAGCCGGCCCTGGCGCAGCGCCGCAGATAGGGCACCGAGGATGGCTCGATTCCCATGCAGGCCGCGGCCACCGAATCCAGCGCCACCGGGTCACTGCCCCCCAGGACCAGTCCGGACTTGACCGGATGAGAGACCACCTCATCTATCTGGTTACCGATGAAGCCGTCAAAGAGCCCGTAATGGGGCCGCACGACACGGTAAAGGTCCACCACCCGCTTGTGGACATTGGCATGGACCACCAGCTTCCACTTGCGGCCCGGCAGCACACCCATCATGTTCTTGAGCACCCCGGTGACCAGACCCACCGAATGGA
>CAYSUX010000063.1:0-12604 GCA_964434315.1 uncultured archaeon | reverse complement strand
CGTACTGGCCTTCAAGATCGAGAACGGCACCGATTCGGCATTCATTTTCAACGGTGATGTTGCATTTGATGATAAAATAGATATCGACCCTACCGGTGGTCATAGTTTACATTTAACATTCGACATAACAACCGGCTTGTGGTGGGGTGATTGGGAAGGACCCGGTGATCCAAGCAACGATAATAATGGTTTTGGTTTCTCACGAGGAGGGGGTAGTTTAGATAATGACGCTGCGATCTGGTTTGATATTTATATGGGTACTGTTGATGATGATGATGGTCTGAGCTTTTATGCAGAGACACAACACTGGTGTACCGATCCTAATGACTCAGACACCTGCTCGGACCCAGATAACGCTAATACTGATAGTGACTCCTTTGGTGTGAACGACCGATTCGAGGCCATTTACGGCACTCAATATGGATTCCACCCAAAAGTTGACGAAGATAACGACCCTAATTATGATGGCGATTATGAACATGATTATGACGATGATGGTATTAAGTTTAAAGACGAGTGCAAATTCGGTGGGATTCCAGGGCAGAAAGATATTTTTGTGGAGGTGGATTATATGGGCGATCCAGGGCTATGGCATTGGGGTAGTGATGAAATGAGCGATGAGGCTCAATGCAAGGTGGTTAGGGCCTTTGCAAAGGAGGATATTGCATTGCATATTGATGACGGGAGTGTTTCCCAGACAAAAGCGAAGTACATGGGAGGAGGTGAGGAAGTAACCCATAAAGATATGATTCGTTTGCATAACTGGGATATGGATAACGATGGAAATCCCGACGCTCCAGGTAATTGGGACGACTTCGATGATTTTCGCAATACATATTATGATGTTGGGAATCGGGGGGGGAAATATCACTATAGTTTATTTACTCATGAAACAGAGTCTTATTGGAATGGAGAATGGTTAAGCGCTGCAGGATGGGGTGGAATGCTAGCAGATTATGTAGTTGTTACATCAAAAGCTAGCGATCAAGCTCATACTTTTATGCATGAATTAGGTCATAACTTTGGTTTACAACATTCACAAGAAAAAGATGGTACGGATTCAGATCCAAATGTAAACCCAACTGGGTCCGAAACAGTTAAAAGTACTGTTATGTATTGGCAGGAACATTCTTTGAATCCAATAGATTACTTAGATGAGGAATGGAACGCACTTCAACTATGAGGGGTGTTTATGAATAAAAATGATAAGAAATATCTATACATTTTTAGGTTAGTATCAGTACTTATAATACTGTTATTATCAGTGATTGTTATCCAAAATAAAAACGAAAATGAAAACGAAAATGAAAATAAGTTAGAGTCAATTGCTTATGATGTCTGGATAGATGTTAACGACTCCGTTTCTTACAACATTAAAGTACCAGTAATAGTTGACGTTAATAATACAATCTCTGATATGATGTATAACATTGACCTAATCGAGGGTAATAGTAGCTGGCTTTTTGAAACTACAAATCATGGTGTAATGTTATCAATAAATGGTTCTGGTGATGTCTGGCTAAAGGCAAGAAAGAACGTTAGTATAGATTTCTTTTTAACAGGTGGTCAACATCCAAAAGATATGGATGATATTGATTTCATTGCTGACTCCCAGCAAAATGAATACGAAATCGGAGAAGTGAATGTTGAACTCAACTCGACTTCAAGCCAGCTATCCAATATTAGTTTATTACTAAGTCTCAATTTGGGTAATGTTTATCATAATTCTGAGAAAATTAATATGTTAAATGGTTGGCAACTAGTTACAATTAGATACGAGGCAACAATTCCATAGAACATATATTACGTTCACATATCCTCTTCCCCTCCCTCTAATAAGTTGGCAACTTCCTCAACGAATTACGAAAACTTCCCCTTATTACAGAATATCGACAGCTTCTGTTGTACCGCTACGAAAAAAAGGAGCACCTCGGAGATTTCATCCAGAACGCCAAAGCCCTTTGCCGCCAGGCCGCTATCCTCCACCACAGACAACGGAATGCCGAATCGCCACCCGAACCGCCCCTCGACCATAACCTCATCCGCCCCGTCGTTTTTTAGGGCCCTCACCCAAAGGCCGCCATGCAGGGCCCTAGAACTCGGCGATTCTATGCCGCAGGCACCCCTCCACCGGGAGGCCGCCCGCTCTGAACATCCGGAACCGGAAGCTATTCTCGGGTTCGATGCTCATCGCCATGGCCACCGGTGTATCCAATCCAATCCGATCCAAGGGGCTGGCCCTGGCCTTCATGGCCCTGTCGGTCCGACTGTTGAGTTGAGCCTGGAGGAGTTCGACCAACTGGCCGTGGTCATGGCCCTGGGAGCGTTACTGGGGCGTTGTGGCCACCGGCCCCCCAGCTCATGATGTTTGAAGAGCATGGGGGCATGGGCAGCAGGCAGGCCCGGTAGGCGGTAGGCAGGCAGCAAGCCAGCAGCGGACTGGTAGGCAGGCGGGCAGGCAGCGCAGCCCGTAGCCTCGGACCTGGGGCCGCTGGGCGCCCCATCAAAACTTATTTACCCAGCCAGGCTTGCGGTTGCCATTCTCAGGAGGTTTATATCTGTCCCGTGCCCAGATCCTGGCCAAGATCAAAGAGGCCGAGAACGATGCCGCCGAGGCGCAAAAGAGGGCCGGGCGGGAACGCGAAACCAGCTTGACAGAGGCTCGCCAGAAGACCCAGCGGATACAGGCCGCCGAGGCCGACTCCACGCGCCGGGAGGTCAAGCGGCGAATGGCCGAAGCCCAGGTCGAGATCGACGCCGCCAAACAAGAGATAGTCAAGGAGGGGCAAGCCGAGCTGAAGCGATTGCGACAGGAATGCACGCAACGGGTCGACCTGGCCGCCGAGCGCTTCGTTTCGCTCTTCATGGAGGCGCGGGATGTTTAGGCCCGCCTCCATGGTCAAGGTATCCATTACCGGAATGAAGGTTGAGCTTGAAAGGACGGTGGAGGCCCTGGAAGGTCTTCAACTGGTCCATATCGTGGAACCCGGTGAGTTCGAGGATGGCTTCTCGGGTGGGAAACCCCTGGATTACGGTGCCCGGGTCTCAGCCCAACTCCTGGAGATCAGGGGTCTGACCAAGATCCTGGAGGTGGAAGGAGGCGACCCTCACCATCCCTACCCGTCCATCGAGATCACGAATCAGTTGGACCGGAAACTGGCCGAGATCGCCGGACCGGTCAAGAAACTCCAGAAGCGTCTTGGGACAACTCGCAAGGCCCTGGAGGAGAGTCTGAGCCAGGCCGAAAGGTTGGAACTCTTCCAGGGATTGGGCCTCAGACTCGATGATCTGCTCGGTTATCGCTCCCTGGAGGTGTTCACCGGCGTCGTGGAAACCAGGGGTATCGAGGCTTTTTTGCGGGAGATACCACTGGGCGAGGTCCTGTCCACAGACCTCCTGAGTGTCTTTTTCACGCCAATGGAAGATAGCGAGAAGGCCCAGCAGGTACTCTCGAACCATGGCTTCAAACCCGTCGAGGCGCCCATCGGCACCAACGAACCCGAGATCCTGCTGTCCGAGACCCTCCGAAAGGCCGCCGAGCTGGAAAAGGAGCTGGAGGCCCTTGAGGCCGAACGGGAGGCTCTGACCTCTCGCCACGGAAATTGGCTGGCCGCCGCCGAGGAGCTGCTCTCCATCGAAGCCGGAAAATCGATGCTGCCCCTGAGCCTGACCGCCTCTGCCTGTACCTTCCTTCTGGAAGGATGGGTACCCGGAAAGGATGTAAAGCGACTCCAGGGCGTTCTGAACAAACTGGACACCCATCTCGAGCAGGGATCCAGGGGTGAGGACGACGGAAGCGAGCCTCCGCCGGTGAAGCTTCAGAACCCCGGGCCCATAAGGCCGATGGAGTTCATCACCAAGCTCTTCGCAACCCCCAAGCATACCGAGCTCGACCCGACAGCCCTCATCTTCGTCACCTTGCCCCTCTTCTTCGGTCTCATGGTATCCGACGCCGGGTACGGAGCCATCTACATCCTCATGGGATACCTGGTGGTCACCCGGTTCCCCCACAACAAGGAGCTGGTCAAGCTCGGGCAGGTTATCATCATAGGCGGCATCTGGACCACGGTCTTCGGGGTATTCCTGTTCACCGAGGCCTTTGGCATGCATTTCTCCGAGATAGCCGGTAGAATGGGCTTCGACCTCCACTGGGAGCCGATCTTCGACAAGTTCGACCGGGAACATTCCCACTTTGGTGACCGGTCTGTGACGATGCTCCTGATCATCTCCCTGATCCTGGGTATCTCCCACATGACCCTGGCCTTTGTTCTGGGAATGATAAACATCTTCCGGGCCCATAGCCTCACCCATGGTATTCTGGAAAAGGGGTCCTGGCTCGTCATCCTGTGGGGCCTGGTCCTGTTCATCCCTTATTACTTCCTGGATTCCGGCATCCAATCCGTGGCCTATCTGGGGATCGCCTTGACCATCGTGGGCTGTATCCTGCTGCTCATGGGCGAAGGCCCCATGGCCCTGATGGAGATCTTCTCGGTCATCTCCAACGGCCTCTCGTATCTACGTCTGGTAGCCGTGGGTCTGGCCGACGCCGCCCTGGCGAGCCTGGTCAATACCCTCTCCGGGAGCATGTTCCTGCCAGTGGGCATCCTGTTATGGGTGGTCGGCCATCTGAGCATCGTATTACTGGGATTGCTGGGGTCCGGTATCAATGCCCTGCGGCTCCATTATGTCGAGTTCCTTCCCAAATTCTTCGAAGGCGGCGGCACGGATTACGCTCCCTTCGGTTTCAAACGCACTCTGATCCAATCTCCAAAGATAATGGAGGCAAACTGATGAAAACAAGAGCTAACCGAAAAATCCAACTCTTCCTGCTCGCCCTGATGGGGCTGTTCGTGGCCCTGGCCCTGACCGGTCAGGCCTCGGCCCAGGGTAGTGAAGAGGACAGTAGCAGCGAAGCAGGCATGATCGCCCTGGGCGCCGGTCTGGCTGTCGGACTGACCGGCATTGGTGCAGCCCTGGCCGAGAAGGACATCGGCGCCGCCGCAGTGGGCGCCGTGGCCGAAAACGAAAAACTGATGGGTAAGGCCCTGATCTTTATCGTTATTCCCGAGACCATCGTCCTCTTCGGCTTCGTCATCGCCTTCTTGCTGATGGGCAAGATGTGAACATGGCCTTGACCGATATCCTGGCACAGGTACGTGCCGACGGCGAAGCAAAGGCTGACAAGATCGCCCGGGAGACCTCGGCCGAGGTCGAGACCATTATCGAACAGGCCCGTCAGGAGGCCCGGTCCCATCATGAGAAGGAACTGGAGATCGCCAAAAAGACCATATCCTCGCTCAAGGTCCAGGAGCTTCCCACAGCCCGGCTCGGTGTGGAACGCGAGAAGCTCATCATGGTCAACGAGCTGCTGGATGATGTGCGCCGGAAGGCCATGGACAAGCTTGACCACCTGCCGGCCAAGGAGCGCCGAAAGCTGTACAGGAAGCTGCTCGACTCGGCCGGACCGGTGGAAGGCCGATTGCGATGTCCCAAGAAACGGGCCAGGGAACTGGAGCAGATGACCGGCCTGTCCCTGGGTGAACCCCTGAACGAGCCGGGTCTGATCATCGAGGGCGATTTTGAGCGGCTGGACCTGCGACTGGGAACCCTGGTGGACACGGCCTGGGCCGACCACCTCAAAGAGGTCTACCAGACCCTCCTGGACGAGAGGTAGAGGCGATCGATGGCCGGCTCCAATTTCGCCTACGCCGCCACCCGGGCCCGGGTACGTCGTTCCAAGCTCCTCAAGGCCGAGGCCTATCGCCACATGATGGCCATGCAGGTCGTGGAGATCACCCGCTACATCCAGGAGCTGGACTACCGGGAGGATATCGACAGGTATGCCTCGCTCTACAAGGGCCTGGACCTGATCGAGGTCGCCCTGGCAAGCAATCTGCGTCGCAACTCCTCCATCATCCTGTCGTTCTGCAAAGGTCAACTGGAGGAGCTGGTCAGCCATTATCTGGAGCGTTATCGTATCCGCGACCTGAAACGGGTCATCCGGGGCCTATACGCCGGCCAGGACGCTGAATCCATCGTTCGGGGCATGTTCTCCTCATCGGTGTCCGACCGGAAGTTCTTTACCCGGTTGGCCCAGGCGATAAACCTTACCGAGATGGCCGAACTGCTGGCCGGCACCCCCTATCAGAGCGTACTGGGCGGGTTCCTTGACGATGAACTGGGGACCTTGCAACCCATCGAGGATGCCCTGGACTGTTACTATTACCGGCAGTTGCTGGAGACCGTCAGACCCACCTCCCGGGCCAACCGGTTGCTTCTGGAATTCATCCGCAAGGAGATAGACGTGGTCAATCTCAAGACCATTACCCGGCTACGCCACAGGGGCGTCACCGGTTTTGGTGAACTGCTGGTGGAAGGTGGCTCCGAGCTGCCCATTGACGGTTTGGCGGCCACCACCTCGCTGGAGGATGTGGCATCTGTCGTGGAGGGGACCCATATCGGCAAGGCCGTTGCCGATGATCTGGTCAAGATCGAGGAGGAGGAGGGACTACATCATCTCATCTTGACGCTTGACCAGTATCTGGCCGAGGGAGCCGGTCGTTTCTCCCGACTCTACCCGTTATCGGTGCTGCCGATCCTGGACTACCTGCTTCAGAAGGAGTACGAGGTGGCCAACCTGCGGGCCATCGCCCGGGGCAAGGAGCTGAATATCCCGAACTCGGAGATCGAGGAACTGTTGGTGGTGATCTGATGGAACTGGGAGTCGTGGGCACGGAACTTTTCAACATGGGCTTTCGTTTGCTGGGAGTCCGACATATCTTTGACGTCACCGACGAGGTGACATCCAAACAGGCCGTCGAAGCGGCCTTGAAGATCAAGGAGGTGGGCGTGCTGGTCATCCACGACGATGAATGGGCCCAATTGCCCGAGGGGCTACGTAACAGCCTCTCCAACTCGGTCCACCCCACCGTTATCGCCATCGGAGCGCAGATGGACGAAACATTGAGAGATCGAATTCGAACCGCAGTAGGTGTGGATCTATGGAAGTAAAGGGCAATATTTATCGAATATCGGGACCCGTGGTCACGGCCCAGGGACTCTCTCCCCGAATGTACGACGTCGTACTGGTGGGCGAGGAGGAGCTCATGGGCGAGGTCATCGGTCTCGAAGGCGACAAGACCATCATCCAGGTCTATGAGGACACCTCGGGAGTACGCCCTGGCGAGCCCGTGGTCTCCACCGGCGCTCCCCTGTCCGTCGAGTTGGGACCGGGACTACTGACTTCCATCTACGATGGTATCCAGCGTCCCTTGCCGGTGCTCCAGAAGGAGATGGGCGATTACATCCTGCGAGGTGTATCGGCCCCCGGACTGGACCATTCCAGAAAATGGGATTTCACAGCCAGGGTCAAGAAGGGCGATACGGTCTCCGGCGGCCTGGTACTGGGAACCGTGCAGGAGTCTCCCACGATCCTGCACAGGGTGCTGGTCCCCCCCGAGGTCAAGGGCAAGGTAAAAAGCCTCAGATCCGGTAAATACACCATCGATGAGGTCATCGGCAAGCTGGATGACGGAACCGAATTGAAGCTCATGCACAGATGGCCGGTGCGCCAACCCCGGCCCTTCAAGAAGAAGTATCTGCCCGACATCCCTCTGATCACAGGGACCCGGATCCTGGATGGCCTCTTTCCACTGGCCAAGGGCGGGACCGCGGCCATCCCCGGCGGCTTCGGCACCGGTAAGACCGTGACCCAGCAGACCCTGGCCAAATGGTCCGACGCCCAGGTGGTGGTCTACGTGGGTTGCGGCGAGCGGGGCAACGAGATGACCGAGGTGCTCACCGAGTTCCCGGAACTGAAGGACCCCCAGACCGGCGGACCCCTGATGGACCGGACCGTGCTCATCGCCAACACCTCGAACATGCCTGTGGCGGCCCGGGAAGCCAGCGTCTACACCGGCATCACCATCGCCGAATACTACCGTGATATGGGCTACGACGTGAGCCTTATGGCCGACTCCACCTCCCGGTGGGCCGAGGCCATGCGTGAGATATCCTCGCGACTGGAGGAGATGCCCGGTGAGGAGGGCTATCCGGCCTACCTGGCATCCAAGCTCTCCGAATTCTACGAGCGGGCCGGCCGGGTGCTCAACCTGGCCGACGATGACGGCTCGGTCACGGTCATCGGGGCGGTCAGTCCCCCTGGCGGTGACTTCTCGGAGCCGGTCACCCAGAACACGCTACGCATCGTCAAGGTCTTCTGGGCCCTCGATTCCAAACTGGCCCAGCGACGCCATTTCCCGGCCATTCACTGGCTCACCTCCTACTCACTGTACAACGACGGCCTGGGACAGTGGTACGATGACAACGTGGCTCCCGATTTCAATCAGCTTCGAGGCCAGGCCATGGAACTGCTCCAGAAGGAGTCCGAGCTCCAGGAGATCGTCCAGTTGATAGGCTCCGACGCCCTGCCGGTTGAAGAACAATTGACCCTGGAGGTGGCCCGGATGATACGTGAGTTCTGGTTGCAGCAGAACGCCTTCCACGCCGTCGATACCTACTGTCCCATGGAATTGCAATACAAGTATCTCAAGATCCTGCTGAACTACTCGGACAAGGCCTTTGCCGCCCTCGAGGCGGGAGCCTCGGTGGACCGGATCACCGGCTTCGATTTCCTGGTCAGCCTCTCCAGGGCCAAGTTCGAGGAGAACTTCAGCGAGATCATCGATGAGATGACCGGGCAGATGAACGAAGCGTTCGCCAAGCTGGGAGGTGGTGGCTGATGGTCAAAGTGCTCAAGGAGTATCGCACCATCCGCGAGATAGCGGGACCCCTGGTCTTTGTGGAGAAGACCGAACCGGTGGGCTACGGCGAGCTGGTCCAGGTGGCCCTCCCTGACGGCTCGACCAAGCGCGGGCAGGTGCTCGATACCTCTCATGATGTGGTCGTGGTCCAGATCTTCGAGGGCACGGCCGGTATCGACAAGGCCTCGGGCGTCAAGTTCCTCAACGAGACCATCAAGCTCAATGTATCCAAGGATATGCTGGGCCGGATCCTCAGTGGGGCCGGCGATTCCATCGACGGCGGTCCTCCGGTCATCCCCGACGACCGCCGGGACATCATCGGGGCGGCCATCAACCCCTTTTCCAGGGCCTCGCCCAAGGAGTTCATCCAGACCGGCATCTCCACCATCGACGGGCTCAACACCCTGGTCAAGGGCCAGAAATTGCCCATCTTCTCGGGCTCGGGTCTACCCCATAACGACATCGCCCTCCAGATCGCCAGGCAGGCCAAGGTGCTGGAAGGAGAACGGGACTTCGCCGTGGTCTTCGCCGCCATGGGCATCACCAACGAGGAGGCCCAGTACTTCATGCAGGACTTCGAGCGTACCGGGGCCCTTCAGCGGGCCGTGGTCTTCCTGAACCTGGCCTCCGATCCGGCGGTGGAACGGCTCATCACGCCCAGGCTGGCCCTCACCGCCGCCGAGTACCTGGCCTTCGATCATGGCTTCGATGTGCTGGTGATCCTTACCGACATGACCAACTACTGCGAGGCGCTTCGACAGATCGGGGCGGCCAGGGAGGAGGTCCCCGGACGGCGCGGCTATCCCGGCTACATGTACACCGACCTGGCATCCATCTACGAACGGGCGGGCCTTATCCACGGCAAGCAGGGCTCCATCACCCAGTTCCCCATCCTGACCATGCCCTCCGACGACATCACCCATCCCATTCCCGACCTGTCGGGCTACATCACCGAGGGGCAGATCGTCATCTCCCGGGAACTGCACCGTAAGGGCATCTATCCGCCCATCTTCGTGCTTCCCTCGCTGTCACGGCTCATGAACGCCGGTATCGGCGTGGGCCACACCCGCAAGGACCACAAGGCAGTCTCGGATCAGCTCTACGCCGGCTATGCCGAGGGTCGGGACCTCAGGGGCCTGGTGGCCATCGTGGGCAAGGAATCCCTCTCCTCCCGGGACCGCCATTTCCTCGACTTCGCCGACCTCTTCGAGGACCGCTTCGTCAGACAGGACCGCAACGAGGACCGGGCCATCGCCGAGGACACCCTGGAGCTGGGTTGGGAGCTGTTGAGCACCCTGCCCGAGTCGGCCCTGACCCGTATCGACGCCTCGATGCTCAGGGAGTTCCATCCCGCCCACCGGGAGGGAATGACCGATGCCGGTGCCGGGGCCGATGCCAAGACCGATCTCGATCCTAGGACCGCCGATGCCAAGACCGGACCAGGGTCCGGGACGGTCCCGGTCGAGTCGGCGGACAGTGGACCCGGTGACGCGGGAGACGCCACCGAGGATTGATCATGGCGTTGGACATCAAGCCGACCCGTTCCGAGCTCATAGCCACCAAGCGCAAGATTAAGCTCTCCCGGTCGGGCCACAAGCTGCTCAAGATGAAGCGCGACGGCCTGATCCTGGAGTTCTTCAAGATCCTGCCCCAGGTCAAGGACATGCGGGGCCAACTGGTCGGGCTCTACACCACGGCCATGGACAAACTGGCCCTGGCCGAGGCTGCCGAGGGAAAGCTACAACTGCGTTCCACGGCCCTGGCCCAGAAGCAGGTCCCGACCCTGGAGCTCAGCTCCCGAAACCTGATGGGCGTGGTGGTCCCCGCCATCGAGGCCCAGGCCGTTCGCAAGGACATTCGGGAACGGGGCTACGGACTCATCGGCACCTCGGTCAGGATCGATGAGGCGGTGGAATCCTTTGAGAAGCTGGTGGAGGAGATAATGGCCGCCGCCGAGCTGGAGAACACCATGAAGAAGCTTTTAGACGAGATCGAGTCCACCAAGCGCCGGGTCAACGCCCTGGAGTTCGTGGTCATTCCCCAACTGGAGGAGGCCGCCGACTACATCCGCCTGCGCCTGGAAGAGCTGGAACGCGAAAACGTCTTCAGGCTCAAGCGTATCAAGGGCTGATGTCCCCCAGCCATCAAGGCCCCGGCCGCTCCCGAAGCCCCATGCCCCCGGCCTCTTCCACATCCTCTTCTGCCACCTCCTCTTCCGCCTCCTCATCCTGGACGACCGTCCACAAGCACTTCATCGAGAAGCTTCTGGATGAGTGGATTGACCCCGAGGGCCGGGCCCGGCTGTTCATCATAGCCAACCTGGTGGCCTCCGGCATGCTGGTGCTGGGTGTGATAATCCTGGCGCTGCTACTGATGGGCTACTATCCGTGATGTGGTATTGGGTTGATATGATATCCGAGAAGGATCGAGGCGACCCTCGACCCTGGTCCCGAGACTCCTACTCCTGGGCCGGCGGCGCCGTGTGTAGCTGAGAGGGACCGCTCCGGCCGGGGGCGGCATGGGGCTGGCGGATCAGCGGTAGGCTGCTTTTCATTTAGGTGTAGTATTTCTCATCAAACCATGGATAACATTTGATTTGAGGCTATCCCACCTTAAACTTCTATCTCGCCTTCTGTCCCACAAGTATCACACTTAACCGATTGTAATATTCCTAGTTTTTTGATTTCAATATGGCTTTGGTAACCAGGACACTCCATTTGAGGACCCATTATACTGAGTTTAGCATTTCCGATCTTGTGAAGATCCACCATGGACAGCCCCTAGGAGGCGGCTCCGCGGCCGTTACAAAAAACGAAGCGTTACATTAATCTCTCGACGATAGCAGGGGATTCACCGTCACCAAGAGGCAGGGAATTGTGACAGCTTATTTTTCGGGTCTCCCATGTGTGTGGTCCCTAATCATGGTTTCTTTTTAACTTTGAGTTCTTTTGCTCTAGCTTGGAATCTCAGTTATTTTTCTCTATCCAATTTAGACTCCCGAAGATAACCAGCAATATTCATGAAAATGACGATGGCAATGATTATGAGTGTTAACCAACCTGCAATAATTTGCCCGTAGGGTGTCACGATGGCTGCGGGGCTCATGTGAAGAGTACACCAGACCTCTGGGGACCACACCCCCTCGTCATCTTGCACCTTCAGGTAGATTGTATGATTACCTTCGCTAAGGATAATTGTGGAGAAGTTGGCCAAAGTGCTCAACTGGCCATCAATGTCTGACCGCCATTGATAATCGATTACCGTACCATCGATGTCCGTGCCGGAGCCGGAGAAGCTCACCCTGTCGTCTATGTTGGCCGGTGAGGGTGAGATGGACCGGATGATGGCGGTCGCTCGAATGTTATGAATGTTGTGCTCGAAGAGATAGACCTTGTCGTCCCAAGAGCCGGCGGCGATATAATTTCTGTCGGCTGAGATGGCCACCGACATCACATCGTGTCCGGTGGTGTAGCTCCATAATGGGGTCGAGCTGGCCTTCTCGAAGAGGTAGACCTTGTTGTTCCGGGAGCCGGCGGCCACATACTCTCCATCGGCCGAGATGGCCACCGACCTCACAGAGCTCACGGTGGTGTAGCTCCATAGTGGGGTCGAGCTGCCCTGCTCGAAGAGGTAGACCTTGTGGTCTTTAGAGCTGGCGGCCACATACTCTCCATCGGCCGAGATGGTCACCGAGCGCACCCAACTCCCGGTGGTGTAGTTCCATATCGGGGTCGAGTTGCCCTGCTCGAAGAGGTAGGGCTTGTTGTCCTCTGAGCCGGCGGCGAGTTACTATCCGTCGGGCGAGATAGCCACCGAACCCACATAGCATCCTGTTCGATCGG
>CAYSUX010000062.1:0-12669 GCA_964434315.1 uncultured archaeon | reverse complement strand
CTCAAAAAGTTCGCATTATACCTTCATGGTCCAGCAGCCATTGTTTGAGCTCAAGACCGCCGCCAAAGCCACCGAGGCCGCCACCCTTGGCCTTCACCCTATGGCAGGGGATGAGCAGGGGTACGGGATTGGCCCCGCAGGCAGCGCCCACAGCCCGGGCAGCACCTGGATGGTGGATGATGGTAGCCAGTTCACCGTATGTCGAGGTCTCACCGCAGGGGATTGCCGCGATCGCCTGCCAGACCGTGCGCTGGAATGGCGTACCCCGGGGATTCAGTAGCGGTAAGCGGAGTATTCGAGGGTGAGGCTCGAAGTAGGCCTTCAGCCAATCCAGGGCGATCAACAGATGTGTCTTGGCCGCGATGAAGCCCGGGTTCCCTGAAGAGGATGGATGACCAGGATCGTCCATCGTGGACCCCCGGACCTTTCCCAGCTTGGGGATGCCGGGAATCCTGGAGATACCGGGCTCTTCGGGCAGGTGGGCCTGGACCTGTGGCAGCGTCACCAGCACTATCCCTAAAGGAGTAGCAACTACTTTGCCTTCACCCACAAGAGTGGAGTACAGTGCCTCGACCTTTGGCGTTGTGACCGGGTGGACGGGGTCGGCGAGCATCTCGAAGGGCATGGTTGCCGGGAACAGGTAATGACCCCATATGACCCTGTCGTTGGCGGTTGGCGGTTGGCGGCTGGCGGCACCTACCGATGGCTCATTCCCGCCGACCGGTTCTTTCCATCTTCCATCCTCCACCCCTCCAATTCATCCCTTCCTCTCCTCCATTTTCTTCTTCTCCTCCACCTCGTTCTCAGATCCTCAGATTCCTATGAATGAACAGAGCTGCCAGTGCCAGGTGCCAGGCAATCCTTTAAAGAACAGTCGGTGGCTCGGGGTCCGAGACAGATGCCTTCCGATGACCAGACCGCAACTCCACCGGGCCCGGGAGAGCCGGGCTATGACAAGATGGCGGTTCCCAGATATGCCATGGAACTACTGAGAGATGGCAAGCCCAGGGACCGGATCGTGGATCTGGTCAAGGAACGATATCCGTATACCAGGATCAATGAGCGCCATGTGGCCTGGATGGCCTCGGCGCGTACCCTTGGCGATCTCGATGTCGAGGTTGTCGAGAAGACCGAATAACCGGGACTCTCCCGGTTTTTGAGTCACTCCTTTTTACCGGATGATCAATTAGCCCATGTGAGCGAACAGGCTGACCATCCCACAGATAAGCCCGTTCCGGAGGCTCTGGAACCGCTGGCCAGAGCCCTGCGGACGGCGACCGCCGACGCCTGTGAGTTTACCGATGATATCGCCCTGCTCTTCTCGGGCGGCCTCGATTCTTCCCTGGCAGCCCTGCTGGCGTGCCGCTGGCGCCTCAAGGCGGGGCTGGCCCTCCCACGACTCTACGTCGCAGGGCTAAAGGGCAGCCACGATCTGGCGGCGGCGGCCTCGGCGGTCGAGCTATTGGAGGGAGTCCTGGGCGAGAAGCTCGAGCTGAAGGTAGTGGAGGTAATGTCGGTTGAAGCCCGAAAAGGACTTGAGGAACTGCTGGAGGTGATTGGTCCAGACCCCCTGGCTCTGGGCTTTATGCTACCGCTGTACTTCGCGGCCATGGCCGCAAACGAACCCCTGCTGATCTCGGGCCAGGGGGCCGACGAGCTCTTCGGCGGCTACGCCCGCTACCCGCAGATGACCCACGAGCGGTTAGCCCGGGAGATGGAGAGCGACATCCGAGGGCTCATGGAAGGAGGTCTGGAACGGGACCGGAAGGTCGCCCGGGCGGCTGGAAAGGAGTTGAGCTGCCCCTACCTCGACCCGCAGGTGGTGGCGGCCGCCGAGGCCTTTTCCGCCGAGGCCCGCCGAGGCCCCTCCGACGGGGGCGGCAAGGCCCTGCTACGGGTCGTCGCCGAGGCCCTGGGCCTGCCACTCGAGCTGGCCCGTCGGCCAAAGAAGGCCGCCCAGTACGGCTCGGGTTTCGAGCGGATCGTCAAGGCTCATTTCAAACCCCTGCACACCGCGAGCCTGGAGCTGGATTACCCGACGCGGGAGGTGGCCCTGGCGGTCATGGAGGCCACAGGGCTGGACAACCCCCCATTCGTGGCCGTATCCAGGGCTGGGAACCAGTTGACGGTGAGGGCGGCTGCCAGAACCATAGGCAGCCTGGAGCAGACCCTGGACGACTTCCTGGCCTGCGCCGACGCGGCGGCCAGGGTGGCCGGGGCTGCCGGCGGGGTAGCCGGGGCTGTCGGCGGTGAAGGGGAGTAGGGAAGTGGAGGCTAAAGCTGAGTTACCCTTCCGACAAACCCGAGTCATCCTCCATTGTCAAACATTCCCACCAAAAGGATTAAATAATTGTCAAAGCTATGTATGATACTATGACATAATAGATGTGAGTACCTTGACTATATCGGGTGAAGCACTCCAGATATATTCTGTTGGCAATGTTTTGTCAGTATTTACTTTATTGTTAGGAATTACTCTCCTAATTTCTGGAAGTTGGTCATATATCCAAGTTTCCAATGAAGAGATTCCCGATTGGTCTGAACCTATAAAGATCGATTCCAGTTCAAACAGCAATCACCAGTTGGTGATGAAAATCGACAGTCAAAATAATATCCACATTGTTTGGGAAGGTGAAAGACCAATAAAAGGTTATGATGGCACATATTCTGACGTTTATTATACCAAGCTCTCATCCTCAGGGGAACAAATATTACCGGAAATTCGTGTGAGTCGCCAGGATTCACGGTTAGGGGTAAATCCAAGCCTTAGCGTTGACTCGGGTGGCAACGCTCACATTGTATGGTATGCTTGGACAACCAATAGCCTACATTATTCAAAGATTGGTCCCAATGGAAACATTCTCATTGATAGTATCTTGTTGATTACGACGGGCAATACTTTTCCCACACTCCACATAGATAATGAAGATAGATTGTTATTGGTTTATTACACTTACAAAAGGGGAGCGCCCGAAGCCTTTATTCGTGAAATGAACACACAGGGCCAAATCGTCAAGGGTGATTACTTGGTCACGAACAAGTACGATGTGATTGCTGTATTAGGTGATTCATATTTGGATAATTCAGGAAATCTACACCTTGGTTATTCCGGTGCATCCTGGAATGACTATTTGGAAAGTAAAACAGGCCCCACAGACATCTATTATCATAAAATATCCACCGATTTTCTCTGGTTTGACGACCGTAACAGTCAACGAATCGGACCCGGTGAAAAAAAGACAGCAAACTACAACATAAAGATAAATCAATATCGCTCGAACGAAAAATGGATATTGGAGGGTGAGTTGAACCCGGAAGGAAAAGCTCCCGTAAATAGCAGTGGTAAAATCGAACTTAAAGTTCCAGAAGGTGATTTCACTACCGTAGGCCGATGGGGACCTTCTAATTTAAATTTACGTCTTTTCAATATTCTGCGCATTAACGTTTCTGATTTTATCGATGGACCCGGTGAGTACGCTGTTCGTTGGGTGAGTGACGAAGATGTCGAAGATCCAGTTACAATAACAGCAGTTCGTATATACACCGATCCGATAATCATACCTCGAAAACGTATAAATTATAGTCCAGAAATTGTGTCAGGTAATACTGAGATAATACCTGATAATAACGGAAATGTATATATTTTTTGGGATGAATTTTGGCTTGAAAATCGCAAAGCTAGTATCAACTATAGTGTTATCAATCCCAATGGTGAATTGATGGTTAATACAAGTAGAATATCTATGGGAGATAAAGGAGTAGGTCCGCCGATGGCCTTAAGAAAGGATGGAGAAATTTTATTGTTTTGGTATGATGTTCGTGGAGGCATTTATCAAAGTAATATTAGTATTGATAATTTTGAAAATGATGGAGAAACTAATTTATTCCCTTCGGTTAGAAGAGGTGGAACTATAGTTGGAGAAATCGACGGAAATGGTCATATAATTATAATATATGGCCCGTTTGAAAGCAGATTCCAATTGTTAACTCAAGATGTTCAACCAACGTCACAAACTCAAAATGTTATTCTTATTGTTATTGGTCTCATTATAATCATAATTTCGTTAATAGTTATTTATCGATATAGAAATAAAGAACTTTCTGATGAATGATTTTGTCATTTATAGCTTCTGCTTCCTCAAATCCTAGCCTTTTATACTCATCGTCGGTAAGTCCCTCATGGCCGCCAATGCTGCCCCAAACCCCACGAATCCTTCCTCCGATCCCGACCTCCCCCGCCTCGACTGGCAATCCGGCCTCGCCCCGGTCTGCGACAGGCTGGCGGCCTCAGACGTCAGTCGCGTGGGCCTCCAACTGCCCGAGGGGTTGCGGGGCCAGTCGGCTGCCGTCATCAAATTTATTGAGGGCAGGCTGGGCCCCGCCTCCGAGGTGGTGCTCTGGGCAGAGCCGACATTCGGCGCCTGCGACCTGGCCGACCGGCCCCTGGCGGAGCTGGGCGCCGAGGCCCTGATCCACCTGGGCCACACCGCCATGCCCTGCCATGCCGGGCGCTACGCCATCCCGGTCCATTTCGTGCCCGTGGCCCACACCGGCGGCCTGGTACTGGCAGAGGATGGGCTGGCCGGGCTGGAGGCGATCTTTGCGGGGGCGGCAGCGGCAGCGGCGGGGGCCAAAGCAGAGGCCGGGGTGCTGGCGGAGGCCGAGGCGGCAAAGGCTACCGGGGCCGGGGCCGGGGCTATGGCAGGAACCAAAGCGGCCGATCTCCAAGAGGGCCTCGGGAGTGGCAGAGGCAGTGGGGGCAGTGGGGGCAGTGGTAGCGGCAGAGGGGGCGGCGAACGGCGTTTGGCCCTGGTGACCACGGCCCAGCACGCCCATCTGCTGGAGGAGCTGGCCATCGCCCTCAAGAAGGCGGGCTGGCAGTCCCTCGTCGGTGCGGGAAGTCCACGCCTGGCCTTTTCAGGGCAGATACTGGGCTGTAATTCATCGGCGGCCCGGGCAGTGGGAGAGCGGGCGGTGGCGGGCTATCTCTATCTTGGCACCGGTCGTTTCCATCCCCTGGCGGTAGCCCTGGGTTCCCGGCTACCGGTGGCCACCCTTGACCCCCACACCGGAGTGGTGGCGAAGGTGGATGGTGAGCGGTTCCTGCGCCAACGATTCGGAGCCATCGCCAAGGCCGGTGAGGCTGACCGCTGGGCCATCATGGTCTCACCCCAGATCGGCCAATATCGGCCCGAGGTGGCCGGGCGAGTGGCTCGCCAGCTTGCCGAGGCGGGCCGTAGTAGCTATTATCTGGCGGCCACCCACCAGGCTCCGGCGCAACTGGCCGGCCTTGAGGTGGAGGCGGCGGTCGTGACCTCCTGCCCCAGATTGGCCATCGAGGAGGGACCGGTCTGGCCCATTCCGCTACTGACACCCCCGGAGCTGGAGATCGCCCTGGGCCTTCGGGAGTGGGACCCTGAAAGTACAGGTTATCCTTTCGATGAGATACTGTGACCCCGGAAGGTCAATGAAGATACAGGCATGACCATCCCGTAAACCATCTAATCCTTGAGGATAACATGCTTTGGTGTATCGCCGGTGAATAATATCAAGGGGTCGGATGCGGGAGTCGATTCGAGGATCTCATACAGCTCTTCGCGCCGGTCGCTATGGGCCATGACCAGACCGGCGGTGGGCTGATGCTGCTCATCCTCCTCGGTCACATCCACAAGGACCCAGTGCTCCTGGTACTGTTCCCTGATATACTCCAGTGGCATCGACTCAGGGTTCGAGTCCATGGTTATTTTGAGGATTTGATACTTTATAAATGTAGTGCAAGGTTCAGGGTTCAGGGATATCCCCGGCAGACTCCCATCGGACTTTATCCAGAACTTGCCGGCCAGGCCAAGACTACTGAGAACCGCCGACCCGGACTTGCCCATAGCCATTATAAACCCTGGTACACCTTGGCAGGCCATGCCCTCCATGCTGACCGTTCAGAACTATGTTGTTCACGCCAATCTGGGCAAGGAGCTGAACCTGATCAAACTGGGCGCCGAACTGCCCGAGGCCAGGTACCATACCGGTGAGAATCCGGCCGTGCGGCTTCATGTGGACCGGCCCAAGGCCGATACACTGATCTTCGCCAATGGTAAGCTGGTCTGTTCAGGTACCAAATCCCTATCCGACGCCCGCAACGTGCTAACACAGGTAAAGAAGCTGGTCAAGGCGGTTGACAAGGGCATAGACGGTCGGGCCGGCGCAAAGGTGGATAGCATCATCTCATCGATAGAGCTGGGAAGAACCATCGACCTGCCCAAACTGGCCGGCGCTCTGGGACCGGATGGTGTCGAATACAACCCGATGGCCTTCGAGGGTCTGGTCTATCATGTGAGCAAACCCAGGGCCACGATCATGGTCTTTGACTCGGGGGTGATGGTGGTCTCTGATGTCCTGTCCGAGAACAGCGCCCGAACGGTCACCAAACAATTCCTGGAGTTCATGATCAAGGCCGAGTTGCTGGAACAGATGCCTTTGTTATCGGAAGATGACCCCGCTTTGATCCCCGAACCAAGCCCGAAGGTTGCCACCAACAAGGCTCCTGAAAAATCCAAGACAAAGGCCAAGACCAGTTCCAAGACCACAAAGCCAAGTAGAAGTAAGGCCAAGACCGGTAAAGCTGGCAAAGCTGGCAAAGCTGGCAAAGCTGGCAAAACGGGTAAGTCCACGACCAGGAAGAGCAGCCCCAAGAAGAAAAAGGATTGAACCGGACCACCAGCTTCCAGCTTCAACCGCCGATGGCGGACATGTTACGACGGGGTGGGACAAAACCGGGTTGGCCCATATCATGGCTGGCCTGTTTCAGTGCGATCTCCTCATGGGCCAGGGCTGCGAGCTCACCATCGGTGGCTCCCTGTCGCAGGGGTGACAGGATATCGGTCTCGGTATGGGAGAACAGGCAGTTGCGCAGTTTGCCATCGGCTGTCAGTCGGATACGATCACAATCATTGCAGAACGGGTGGGAGACCGAGCTTATGAGGCCGATGCGCCCTTTCCCATCCTTGAACCGGTAATCGGTGGAAGGCTGGCTCGGCTTGGAGCCCACCGGTTTCAACGGCCAGGTGGCGTTCAGGGTATCGAAAATCCTCTGGGCGGGCAATACCATGTCCCTGTCCCAGCCGCGGTCGCCGTCCAGCGGCATGAACTCGATGAAACGCACCTGGATCGGGCGTGAACGGGCCAACCGACCGAAATCCAGTAGTTCCTGCTCGGTGGTACCCTTGATGGCCACGACATTGAGCTTGATGGTCGTGAAACCGGCGGCCTCGGCAGCCTCCAGTCCTTTCAGCACCTGCTCCAGGCCATGGCCCCGGGTGAGCTTGAAGAAGGTCTCGGGGTCCAGGCTGTCCAGGGAGACGTTCAGACGTTGGAGGCCGGCATCGGCAAGAGCCCCGGCATGCTCTATAAGAAGAAGGCCGTTGGTGGTCAGGCTCAGGTCCGACAGGCGGGGCAACCGGACCAGACGTTCTATCAGTTCCGGCAGGTCGCGACGCAATAGCGGCTCGCCGCCGGTGAGCTTGACCCTCTCCACCCCCATCTTGACGAACAGGTGAACCAGACGTTCTATCTCATCGAAGGAGGCCAGTTGCGCCTTGGGCGTGGCCGGCATTCCCTCATGGGGCATGCAGTAGCGGCAGCGCAGGTTGCACCGGTCGGTGACGGAGACCCGCAGGCTCCGGGCCACCCGGCCAAAGCTGTCCACCAGAAAAGGTCCTTCGATATCGGTTCCCGGTATCGGTTCGTCAGGCAGTTCCGGCCGGGCCATGGTGGTTGTAAAGAGATCAAGGGCGTCGAGGTCAGGGGGCTTTGATGACGGTGTTCGGGTCATGTGAGATAGGCCACGAGCGGGTCTTGGTATCCGTTCGGGTCCGCCAGACCATATGAACCGGGCTTTTATATATCCAATCATCGAGTATCGAAAGTCGGCTCCCATCGATCTGTATCCGATCTGTATCCGATATGCAATCGATAATGCCAGGATCCCTGCCGGGCTATATTTTCGTTCAGGCGAAGCCGTTTATCCGCCTGTGGTAATGACCGGACACCGACAAGTCGAGGTTCATCTTGAGCGTGAATGACCCTATACCGAATTCCACCGGAACGAGAACCGGGTCGGATCTCCTGTTCCAGCTCTCGAAACTCAACCGGTGTGTCCAGTGCGGAATGTGCGCCGCCGCGTGTCCGTCCGGGCGTTTCACGGCCTTCAATACCCGACGGCTCCTCAGGTTGGCCCAGGTCGGCAGGCTCGACGAGATCATCGATATGAACGAACTCTGGTATTGCACGACCTGCAACACCTGTGTTCAACAGTGCCCCGGACGGGTCGGGGTCATCGACGCGCTCTATATCCTGCGCAACCTGGCGGTCCGAAAAGGCCATATGGCCCAGGCCCACAGAGAGGTGGCCGGGCAACTGATGCAAACCGGACACATGGTGGTAATGACCGATGAGATCCGGAAGACCAGGAGGACGTTGGGGCTTGCCGAAGAGCCCTTGACCACCATCGCTGACAGCCGAGCCCTGGATGATCTCAGGGCAATTTGCCAGGCCCTGGGTTTCGATTCCCTGATCAGTGGATTAAAGAGCAAAGAAGCTGAACCGGATAATGCCGGTGGTGATGGGGGATGAGCTACGCGTTCTTTCTGGGTTGCCTGATACCGCTACGATACCCTGGCATCGAATCGACCACCCGAGCCCTGTTCTCGAGACTTGGCGTCGGCCTGGAGGATCTCAAGGGCGCCTCCTGCTGTCCGGCCCCGGGGGTCACCCGCTCCTTTGACCGGATGACCTGGCTGACCCTGGGTGCCCGGAACCTCGCCCTTGCCGAAAAGGTAGGTTCGGATATCCTGACCGCCTGCAACGGTTGCTTCGGTTCGTTGTCCGGTGTGGCCAAAGAGCTGAGGGACCCCACGACCAGGATGAAGGTGAATCGCCATCTGTCCGGGACCGGGTCAAGTTACAAGGGTGTCGTGGGCGTGCGTCACCTGATCGAGGTACTTCACCAGGATATCGGGCTTGCCGCCATCCGCGAATGTGTTACAAACCCACTGGATACGAAGGTCTCGGTCCATCTGGGCTGTCACTTCCGGGAGCCCCTGGGCAACAACAGACCCGGAGTGGACGCAACCGCTATGCTGGATGAACTGGTCATGGCCACCGGAGCAACATGTTTGGACCATCCGCAAAAGGATCTGTGCTGTGGCGCGGGTGGTGGCGTCAGGACCCGGGAACCGGAACTGGCCCTGAAATTCACCAGGACCAAGCTGGAGGCCATCAACAAGGCCGGAGCCGATTACATCGTCAACGGCTGCCCCTTCTGTCATCTGCAGTTCGACAGGGCCCAGAGGGAGCTGGGACTGCTGGATGAGCAGGGTCACGGTGTGCCGGTCATCCATATCTCCCAGTTCCTGGGATCGAGCTTTGGCATCCCGTTCGGGTCACTGGGCTTCGATCTGCATGAGACGAGGATACGACCGGACCAGCTCGGTTCGGGTTTCGACTGACTGGAAACCATGCTGGAATAATTGAGTTATATTATATACCGATCGTCGAGAAATGTCGATAGGGTCATCAGGCTGTTTTTAGTTCCATGTGGTTTGGATAATGGTCTCATCCGGCATTTCGGGCCGTTAAACATCTCGACTGTTGAAAGCACAGGCCCTGATATTTCGGCCCCGGGTCTGGTCCCGCGTCTGGTACATGAGAACGGGAACGCACGCCGTTCCTGAAGCTGGAAGGATTAAGGACGCCGTTCTTGAAACTGGAGGGGTCAGGAACAGACCCTAGAGTTTCTTTACACCGCCAATGATCTTGTGGGCCATGACCACCGTGAAGCCTTCAAGGTCAGTTATCTCGTCAACTGAAGCTGCGCGAAGCTTGGCGATGGTGTTGAACCCGGCGTTGTAGAGCTGCTCGGTCTTCACCTTGCCCAGACCGGGTATCTGGGTCACCTGTTTGAAGAACTCATCCTTGTCCTGGCCTGTGGAATCCTCATCGGAATCGGTGACCAGGAACGAGCCTCGCTGGATATCTCGCCAGTTACGGATGATACGGCTGATCTCCTCAAGCTTGCTCACGTTGCTCTCGAACCATTCGTCCCGGGCCTCCAGGGCCGATTTGGCCACGTTGAGCTCGTCTTCCAGCTCCTCGGAGATGGCCAACAGCTTATCGAACTTGGTCTGGGTGTCCTCAAGGCCATCCTTGAGATCGTCTATCCGGGGTTCGTATTCGGACGCCAGCTTGTGATGGTGGCTCTGCTGGACCTCCATCTCACGAATGCGGCGATCACGCTCAGCCAGCATCTCTTCCATGGAAGCGATGTGCTTCTCCTTCACCTCGAGTTCGGTCTCAACATATTGAAGGCGGGACATGAGACTGTCCATATCCTTTTCCTGGCGCTCATAGGCATCCCAGAGTTTCTCTAGGCGGCGCTGCTCATCAGCGAGTGCCTTGTGCAACTGGGCAACTTCTACATCTTCTATATCGGATTGCGCCTGCATATCGGGCCTCCGGGAGCCGCCTAATGCGAGTGAGGGTATATAACTTTCTCCGGCCGGTTGTGGGATAACGGCCATGAATGGTGTGATGGCGCCCTTTGAATCCTGCCAAACCATTTATCAGACCTCTTCCATGGCCGGGGGATGAGCCCGGTATGTAGCCATTGCGGCCAGCAATACGAACACAGCCACAGGATCGGTAACACGACCGACGGGCCAACTCGTACCATCTGCTCCAACACCTGTTACTACGGGTGGCTTGCAGGCAGGCAGGCTGAACGGGAAAAACAGGATCGGGCAGGCCTTGTCGAGCTTACCGGACTGTTCGCCGGGAAATTGCTGGGCCAGCAGAAGTAAGGTCACTTCTTTTTCTTCAATCCTTCCAGAAACCCATCGTTTCGGTCAACGTCAACGCCATCCCTATTCAACCATTCGGATCCTGTGCCTGTTTGTAAGAACCTGCGGATCAGGTATATGGCACCGGCCAGGATACCAAAATTCACCACCATCAATATTGTCACAAAGGCTCCGAAGCTCAGGCTCTCATCATCCCTGTAAGATTCCTCATAGGATTTGACGGTGAAGCTTAGCTCCCGGGTGGGTGGATCGAGTTCGAAGAAGGCCAGGTCCGCGCCAGCCACCAGCTCCACCGTACGGAGACCCGGTTCCAAGGTGATGTTGAGCGAGTAGCTCCGATTCTCCAGGGGTTCGAGATCGATGATGATACTGTCGAGTGTGCGGTAACCGTCAAGGATCATGATCTCCAGGTTCTCGTACCTGTTGACCCCCTGGTTGACGATATCGAACTTGACCTCGGTCTTCTCCCCCTCAACGATCGTCTTGGATCTTGAGATATCCTTGAACTCCAGGTCCTCGGCAAGCCCGGGCACCGCGATGTCAATGGGCACTGTCGGTATCTCATCGAGTACGATTGTACTCCCGGGAACCGTGGCCTTGAACAGGCTGCCTCCATATTGATGGCTGAGATTCAGAGTGTAGGGAAAAGGCTGCCATCGTTCTGTATAATCCTCGATCTCGGTCACCAGTTCCATGGTGAACCCATCCGATCCACTTTCGATATTCTGTTTCTCCTCCCTTCCATCTCCATCCCGACTGGCGATCAGGTGGCTGATGAGCAGATCCTCATCGGACAGATCGAACCTGAGGGTGGTGGCGATACGATATTTACCAACTCCGTTCCTGCCGGTGGTGGCGTTGAGCTGATAGGTCACATTGGTCTGATGGATATCCGAGTCCAGACCGGTCAATCCCCATTCCTGACCATCCAGCAATCTGACATTGATCAACTCCAACTGGCTATTCTCGCAGTTGATGGCCGAACTGGAACTCCCACCCTGGCTAATGGTCGTATCCCGGATGTTCGCCTGGGAGTTCCGGATGAACAGGGAGATATTGTTGAGGATCGAATTCCGGAGTGTCAGATCGATATTGAATAAATAGAATTTGTTTTGTTCTTCAGATTTCGAAACATTGTTCGGGAATACCCTGGCAGAGTTATTGTCATCATCACCGACAAAGTAGACCATAGTCAGGATCTCTGTGTCTTCAATAGTCAGCCAGCCCGAACCGGACATTCTGATCTGTATGTAATTGAAATAGTATCCTGTAAGGTGGGTTATGGTCGAGTTACGGATCATCAGGGAGCCGTTGGGTCCTATCGTGAAGGAGGATGAGTAACCGTAAACATTGGAAAACAGGGTGGTGTTCTCGAGGATAAAGGTCCCGTTGACCGTGACCGGCTGGTTGAACATAACGGTCTCGTTAGCCATTCTTTTCACCTCCCCATCGGATACAATCACCGGTTCTGTAAAAATCGTATCGCCCAGGGCATTGTCAGATACCAAAGCCAGGATCGCCACGGTCAGGAAGACCATGGCTATCGAGATCATCACCAGACGACCATGGCCGGTTCCAACTTTCGAGCCCATGGCAACTTCATATCGAACGCGTTAATATAATCTTGGTCGGGGCAGAAGACGGTGCTTTGCCAAAGTGCCTTTCAACGCTGTTCAAGCTTCTCCTGCTTGCTCTCATCCTGGGCCTTGAAGTAATAGTAAAGGTAGGGTATGGTATGGTATGGTATGGTATGGTATGGTATGGTATGGTATGGTATGGTAAGGTAAGGTATGGTATGGTAAGGTAAGGTAAGGTA
>CAYSUX010000061.1:5568-12847 GCA_964434315.1 uncultured archaeon | reverse complement strand
TCGACAATCAGCAGGCCCACCGGGATGCCCAGGGGAAAGGGGGCGACGGCGGCCTTGGCCACGGCGGCGGGGGCGACTGGGGCGGCGGGCATTTCGGCCCCGGCAGGTATTTCGGTCGGCTGGGCGCCATTCAAATCGGGGTCGAGCCAGGGCTCCCATTTCATGGCCCAGGCCGGAGCCGTGCCCTCCTTGACCTTGCGGTTCATCTCGGCTTTCTTTTTATAGGCCTTCTCGGTGGCCGGATCGAAAGGCTCGAAGCCCTGGGAGCGGGCGAACCGGATGGCTCCCTGCCCGGTCAACAGCACGGCCGGGGTGTCCATCACCGCCCGGGCCACCTTGACCGGGTTGGCCACATTCATTATCCCGGCCACCGCCCCGTAGCGGGTGGCGCCCGAGTCGGTAGGGTAGGTGAACTCACCCGGAAGTTTCGGGTCGTAGAGGGCCACGGCGGCATCCATGGCGATGGTACCATCCAGCTTCATGTAGGAGCCGGTGCCGGCGTTGTAGGGGATATCGTCTTCCAGGGCAACCGTGGCGGCGATGGCGGCCTCCAGGGCCGAGTCGGTCTCCTGCAATACCTGCCAACCTTGCTCGCAGGCGGCCTCCACGCCGGGTTGATAGTCGGATACAGGGTCGGCGCCAACACCGCCGTGGCAGAGGATCGCGGGCCGGGGCATGGGACCCCAAAAGGTCTGCAGGATAAAACAACTTGAGAGGCTGGGCGGTCTGGTGCCTAGGCGCGGACGGGCTCTGGTTGAACCGCAAGGTGTCCTTCCAAATGGGGCAATCGGGGTTTGAAAGGGCTTATTTGGCCTGTCAAAGGGATTTTTTCGCTTCATTTTTTATATAAGTATCCTTATCAGGTCAAGTTCCAAACGGTGTTCCCATGCGACCATCACGTCTTGCAGCCTTGCTGCTACCCCTGTTGCTCATCAGCACCTCCATGGCCGCCTGTCTATCCAACGAGGACGACCCCAAGGACCTCAGTCCCCCTTATATAGACATCCAGGACCCTCACGAGGGTGATATTCTCACCGGCACCAGTCTGGTCCTGGTCGATGTGCGTGATTCCAGTGATATCAGCTATGTCTGCTTCATGGTCGATGGCCAGGAAATGCAGAACGGCACTCTTGATCAGTTCCTCTGGGATACCGCCCTGACCCCCAACGGTGAACACTTTCTGGAGGTTGTCGCGGTGGACACGGTCGGCAATCGGGCCAGTGAGATCATACTGGTCGATCTGTTCAACAATCTGGTACCGCCCACGATTAGCTTCGACATCCCGGTGACCCAGGAACCGCTCAACGAGGCCTTCACGCTCTATGGCAAAGCCGCTGACGCCGAGGAGCTGCTCGTCAAGGTCCAGTACGACCTGGATGACCGCTGGCTGGACCTCTGGAAGTCCGGTACGGGTGTGGCTTCGGTCTCCTGGCAGCTCGACATCGACCCGATCCACATGGTGGCAGGCGAACACCTTCTGCGGTTGAGGGCTTTCGACGGTCTGCATTATTCCTCTCTGCTGGAGGCCACCCTGGATATCAACCATTGGCCCACTGCTGTGATCTCGAGCCCGGTGGAAGGACAGCTATACCAGCATGGCCAGGAGACGATCCTGGACGCCGGCGACACCATCGATGAGGATGAGCTGACCTACACCTGGGAATCGACCCTCGCCGGGGTGTTCTACGAGGGCAACGAGGCCATGATCTCCCATGTTCTGGGACCCGGGGAGCACGGGCTGACCCTGACGGTCGATGACGGCCGGGGCGGCATCGACACCGCCTCTTCATCTGTCATCGTCAATGTGGGACCCAGCCTCCAGGTGAACTCTCCGGCCTGGGGCGCCTTTTTGCGAGGTGACGTGGATATCCGGGGAAACGCCTGGGATCCCGACGACTCGGTCTTGCTGGTGGAGCTATCTCTGGACGAGGGCGACTGGTTCGGACTTGACGATACCGAGGAATGGGAATATGCCTGGGACACGACCCAGGTGGCCGACGGCGACCACTCCATAGCCCTGCGGGTCAGCGATACCCGGGAGGGCGTCTCGGAGATGGAGCCGCAAGACTTCATCGTGGACAATACCGCCCCTGAGGTGGAGTGGCCCTACGACGATGAGGTACTCGAGATTGACGAGACCTTCATTGTTGAACTGACAGCCTCCGATGCCACCTCGGGTATCGAGAGCGTTATCTTCCGGTTGGACGACGAGTTGGTCCAGTCCGACACCCAGACCAGGTGGGAATGGGATACCATGACCACTGCCGAGGGCGAGCATACCGTCGAGGCAGAGATCTTGGACCAAGCAGGCAACCGGGCCGGACCGTTCGAGCTGTCGGTGCTGGTGGACAACAAGGCTCCCAAGGTTACCTGGCTGGGTCCCCTGACCGAGTATCTGGGCGGCGAGGTGACCCTGGAGGTCGAGGTCGAAGAGACCGGTTCCGGGATCGATTACGTGGCCTTCGCCATCAACGACGAAGAGGTGGCCAATGGCACCGCCACCGGTTACGACTGGGATACCACCCTGGAGGAGGACGGCCCCGAATACCTGCTCGAGGTCCGGGCCGCCGACGAGATGGGCCATGTGACCTGCTCAAACCTGACGGTCTTCGTGGACAACACACCACCCGAGCTGACCATCACCAACCCGCCCGACGGCGAGAACATGACCGGGCAGGTCGATGTGGGAACCGCGGTGGTCGAGAATGGCTCGGGAGTGGCCCGCTACGCCTTCTCCCTGGATGGTGTCGAAGTATTGAACAGCTCGGCCAACCACTGGGATTGGGACACGACCCTGGCCGATGAGGGCCGCCATGACCTGACTGTCACCTGTTGGGACCGGGCCGGTAATTGGCATGTCGAAGACATCGTGGTCTATCTGGACCACACACCGCCACAGGTCTCTGATCTGGAGCCCGGGGATGGCTCTGAACTGGATGGCGCCTATACTGCCAGGTTCAACGCCATCGATCTGGGTAGCGGTATGGACTATGTGGAATTCTACCTGGATTCCGCCCTGGTCCTGACCGACGATGAGACTCCCTGGCAATGGAGCTTTGATACAGACGAGCATTCCGAGGGTAACCATACCCTGTCGGTCTGGGCCTATGACAGGGCCGGCAACCGGGACGGGCTCACGGCCACCTACTTCTTCGGTGATGTGGAGCAGCCGGTGGTCAGCGACCCCCACACGAACTATCTGCAAACCTACGACGTGGCCGGGATCGAGCGGATCAACCTGGCCGCTGCCGCATATGCCGCGGCTCCCTACCTGGCCCCACTGGTTCCCAACCATGGTGTGACCCCCTCCATTGGCTGGAATGGCAGTCACAACCCCAAGAATACCCTGGAGCCGAACGCATACGACACAGCCAAATTCAGCGGGCGCCTGGCCCTTTCCTACTGGGATTCCCCCACACGGGCCATTGTGGTGGATAGCTATGCCAGAGCGTTGCTGATGGGACCCCTGGCCGGCCTGGCTGACATCCCGATCTTACTCTACGATTCTAGATACACCGACGAGGCATTGACAAAACTGGATACCATCTACGCCCCCCAGATAGTGGTCTGCGGCAGCACACCCTACAATGACCGGGGCGTAACGGTTCTTGATGACGACGATGTGGCCTGGTACACCCTGGAGTACGCCCGGTTCCTGGGCATAGATATCGAATACATCGTCGCCACCAACCCCGACGATGATCTGGGCGCGGCAGAGACCCCCCATCTCTCGGCCCTGGCCTCCTCGTGGGCGGCCTACCACCAGGGGTTGGTGGTGTTAGTCCCGGCCAATGCCAACCAGATCGATACTCTCATCCACGACGCCTACGACCTGCTGGAAGCCAATGATATGACTCCCCGCTTCATGAATATCATCGGTGATGACCGGTCGGTGCCGATGATGAGGATCAGCGGAACGCCCTCGGACAACCAGTACGCCAACCGGGATAGCGATCGGTTCACAGTGGAGGTGGCCAATGGTCGCATCCTGGCCAAGGAGCTATCGGACCAGAGCTACTATTTCGACCGGATCGTCAATTACCAGGATTACCTGGACCCGGGGGATCTGCGGGCCACCCGCAACCTCGACCCTTTGCACTGGTCCAACAACGGTGTGATCTACATGGGCTGGGCCGCCGAGTTCGCCGAGGACTCGGAGAACCACTGCCGGGAGCGGATGTGGGCCGAGGGGCAGTTCAACACCCAGGATGATACCGACAAGGCCCATGGCGGCATGAAGATGGCCATGATGCAGGATTTCGCCATGTCCAACTACATCATCATCAACGCCGACCACGGCATGCCCACGGGCACCGTCACCTGGTCGGCCTCCGACCTGCTCGACCTCCACCCGGCGATATTCTTCGGCGTCAGTTGCTCGGTTGGTCGCATCGATGTCGGCAACCCCAAATCGACGTTGACCTACACCATCATGGAGAAAGGCTCCAACACCTAGCTGGCACCCACGCGCACGGCCTACGGCTCCTTTATCCAGACCTATCCCTACCAGCCCATCGCCGCCCCGGGCCTCTGCTACCTCTACCTCATATTGATGATGAACAACGATCTGACCAGCGGCGAGGCCTATCAGCAGGCCAAGAACGAGCTCATCGCCAACGGCATCGGCGGCTCCACCGATCAGACCACCACCTGGCAGTACCAGCATTATGGTGACCCGGCCTTCAACCCCTACGAGCCGGTGAACGAGGGCGGCATCCTGTAAGTACAGGGCAGGGATATACAAACGTTGATCCAATGGCCCACGACCATCATCGAGTATGCCCGCCATGGATGGGACGCCTGCTGGCAAACCCTTTGCGTAAGCTCTTCGAGAACCCGCGTAAGCTAGTGGGACCTCATATCGAGAAGGGCATGACAGTTCTTGAGCCGGGACCGGGGATGGGCTTTTTCACCCTGCCCATGGCGCGGATGGTGGGACCCGAGGGCAAGGTCGTAGCCGTGGACCTGTCGCAAGAGATGCTGACGGGCCTTTCCAGAAGAGCCGCTAAAGCCGGATTGGCCGAACGTATCGAATGCCGCGAGTGCCGGCCCGAGAGGTTGGGTCTGGAGGATCTGGCCGGCAAGGTCGATCTGGCCACCGTTATCCATGTGGTCCACGAAGTGGTTGACCAGGAGGCCTTCTTTACCGAGATATTAGCTACTCTGAAGCCCGGCGGCCGGCTCCTGGTCGTCGAGCCCAAGAGCCATGTCAGCGACGAGGAGTTCGCCGAGTCAGTGGTGACCTGCGTGGAGATCGGTTTTAAGTGCCTGGGACTCGAGGTCAGGCAGGCCCGGTTCACCAAACCGGGAGATTGACCGGGGTCTTCTGTCGTACTGGACCCGCTGGATCGCCCCGATCGATATCCGACCTCCGTCACCGAGGATGCGTATCCGGTTTCCCGGGGAGGGGCAGGGGTCGATCATTGAGAGCATCCTGAGTAAAATCTCCTTGAAACCGATCCGTAATTCGGTCCCGGTCTTCGGGGTATATAAACCACGGCGCATCTCTTTCTCCATGACTCAAGAGCCTGAAGTGTTGGCCATCATCCTGGGCGGTGGCCGGGGAGCCCGGATGTCGGTGCTGACGCGCAAGCGGGCCAAGCCCGCCGTGGGCTTTGGAGGCAAGTACCGCATCATAGACTGGGTCATGTCCAATTGCGCCCGCTCCAATATCTCGGACATCTGGGTGATGACCCAGTTTCGCCACGGTTCTTTGGACCGCCACCTGGCCAACGGCCATTCCTGGGGCTACGACGAGCGGTATCTGAGGCTCCTGAGCCCGGAAGAGCAGGAGGGCGAGCAGTTGCGGCGTTATCGGGGGACCGCCGACGCCGTGCGCAGTTGCCTGTCCCAGATCGAGGAGCTGGCGCCGGACCTGGTGCTGATCTTGGCCGGGGACCACATATATTCGGCCGACTACCGGCGGGCGGTGACGACCCACGTCGAGTCCAGTGCCGATATTACCATCTACCTGCACCCGGTGGACCGGCAGTGGGTGAAGGGCATGGGGCTGGTGCAGGTGGACCAGTCCGGGCGGATCCAGCGTTTCGTGGAGAAGCCCACCGACCCCGACCTCATCGAGGAGCTGGCCCTGGCTCCCGAGGCGCTAAAGGGACTGCCCCGTAGCGAAAACGTGAGCCCCGAGTACGGCGCCTTTCTGGGCCAAAAGGGTGGGCGGACTCACACCACCCAGGAGGGGCCGCAGGTCGAGCCCAGCCACCTGGCCTCCATGGGCATCTACCTCTGCTCGCCTGAGGTCTTGAGGGCGATCCTGGCCGGGCCCGAGAATGATTTCGGCAGCCAGATATTGCCGGGTCTGGTCGAAGAGCGCCGACTTCAGAGCCTGGTCTATTGGGGCTACTGGCGCGATGTGGGCGCATTGGAGGCCTTTTACTGGGCCCACCGGGAGCTGCTGCGGTCCGTCGATTACAATATTTTCAATCCCTATCTGGTCACCAACGCCCGGGAGCTGCCCAGCCCGCTATGCCTGGGCGAGGCCCACCAGTCGGTGATCTCCGGGGGCTGCTATCTACACCCCGGCTCGGTGGTTCGCGACTCGGTGCTGGGCTACAAGGTGGTGGTGGAGGCCGGGGCGGTGGTCGAGGACTCGATCCTGCTGGGCGCCGACCGCCACACCCTGACCCGGCTGGGGCGCCTGCGGGAATCGCATTTCACCCGGATCGGCCCGGGAGCCCGCCTGCGCCGGGTGATAATCGACAAGAACCTTCAGATCGCCCCCAAGGTGAGTCTGGGAGTGGCCGAACTTGATCTCGGAGAACGCCGCAGGCGCCTGGAGAGCCTGGGTCTGCGATACAAGAAGGATTTTACCTTGACCGAGACCGGGCTGCTGGTGATGGCCAAGCCCGACAGGGGCCGGGAGTCGCCCTTTCCCGAGGGCTTCGAGGCTTGAGGTTGATGATCCGGGGCACGGTCCGAATACTCGGTCAGACCGTTATCTCGCCCTCGTAGCCGCATTCCTCGCACTCGATATGCTGGGGTATGCCGGTCTTGGGTATCTTCATGTGATGGGCGCAACTGTAGCATTCGATGGTCGCGGTGGGGATGTCGGGCGGAGGTGGCGGCTGTGGCGGAGGAGCCATCGCGGGCGGTCGAGGTCTAACTGGTGTTCTCCTGGCCGGTGGTCTGCCTGACCGTCGAGCCGTGGTCCTGGCGGATCGTTTTGGAGTCGGTTTGGCCTTGGCCTTGCTCTTCGTGGGGGACGTTGGTGTGGGCGGCGGTGCCTGGGCAGGTGGCGGCATCGGCGGTGGCGGGGGGACCG
>CAYSUX010000061.1:0-5558 GCA_964434315.1 uncultured archaeon | reverse complement strand
GAGTTGGTTTGTGTTTGGCTTTGGTTTTGGGGTTTTTGGGGGGGGGGGGGGGTGGTGGGGGGGGGGGCGGCGGCGGGGGGGGGGCGACCGCGGCTTCTGCCGGCTCTTCGGGTACGGCTTTGAATTCAAGGGGTGGTGGCGGTGGTGGTTGGGAAGGGGCAGGCGGTTCGTCCGGCGTTTCCTTTGCAGGCTTTGGTTCGGGTGGCGGTGTAGCGAGTGAAGGTGACACTGCCTGGAATTGCGGCGGTTCCGGTTGTGCCGGAGGCTCTGGCTCAGGCTCTGGCTCGACCGCCTTGAAAATGGCCGGTTCCGGCTCGGCCTCTATCGGTTCAGGATCAGGTCCAGGAGGTGGCGGTGGGGCCGGGGTCGAGGGAACCGGTGTAAAGGTGGCTACATCAACGGACTTGGCTTCCGGTTCGGTCCTGGGGATCGATGGTTCCGGATGTGGCGATGGCACTGGTCCGGATGCCGACCTCGCGATCTTGAATTCGGCTTCAGGTGTCTTTGGTTCGGGTGGAGGAGGCGTTGGCCCGGATCTCGGACGCTGGAACTGGGTGGAATCTTCCGGTCCCGTCTCCGGCGACGAAGGCGCAGGCGCCATCGTGAAAGTCGGCGGTTCTTTTTCGGTTTGGTCATCCGGTTCCGGCCCGGTCCCGGCCGTCTTTGTTCCGGCGGATTCCGTTTCCGGCGTTGGAGGCGTGACAGTGAATGTCGGTACCCCGGCTTCGGGTTCAGCCACCGGCTCCGGTCTCGATCCCGTTTCCGTTGGTGTTGGCTTCGCTGTGGAAGTCGGTACCTCGGTATCCGGCTCCGGCGACGAAGGCGCATGTGCTATGGTGAAAGTCGGCGGTCCTTTTTCGGTTGCGTCATCCGGTTCCGACCCGGTTCCGGTCGTCTTTGTTCCGACGGGTTCCATTTCCGGCGTTGGAGGCGTGACAGTGAATGTCGGTACCCCGGCTTCGGGTTCAGCCACCGGCTCCGGTCTCGATCCCGTTTCCGTTGGTGTTGGCTTCTCTGTGAATGCCGGTACCTCGGTATCCGGCTCTGACCCGGCTTTGGGCTGTACCGGCTCAGGCCGGGGAGGGGGAGCCGGGGTGAACATGGGTACCGGTTCCGGAGCGGATACCGGGTCAGGCTCAGGGAGCGAGGGTGTCGGAGGTGTCGGTGTGAGGCCAGGTGCGATTTCTGTGTCATCTTCCAGAGACTTCACAAAACCGGAGAGTAGCTCCTTGGCCCCGGCGTCGCCATCGAACCGGACCTTGAGCTTCCATTGGTCATCCTTGGGTACCCGTCTTTCGACCGTGCCCGGGCCAAAGAGTTTGTGGGTGACCCTGGACCCCACCGGGAAGAGATTCCGGTCAAGTCCCTCTGTGTCGTCTTTCGCTTTGGGTGTACCCGGGTCGGTCTCGGATCCGTCCGGCCCGGGTCGGGGCGGTTCCTCAGGTATCGGTTCTGGTTCATCGGAAGGGGGCAGGAAGGGTGACGGGACCTGAAAGCCAGTTCCCTCATCCCCATCTGTTCGCTCTTTCCCATCTTCGTCCTTGGTTTCTTTGGGTTCGGTGATGGGTTTGGGCAATGAAGAACGAGCGAATTCGGGTATCCGTGTTTCCGGTTCTGGAGCTGCCTGTACCTGGCTCTCGTGGCTATCAATGGTATCAGGTAACCGAGTTTCAGGTTATGGCGATCGCGTAACGTGCCGCTCGTGCTTCTCATCGGTCAGCCCGTCTTTCACTTTTTCCAATTTTTCCAATTCTTCCATCGGCCCATCATCGCTCACAGGAGTGAAGAGGGTGGGCCGGCTTTCGGATATGGCCCCCTCTTCTTCGACATCCGGGGCAGGAGGCCGGGGAACGTCCAGTGTTCTCACCTGATCGGAGCGAATGTCCAGAGGCTCGTCTCGTTCATCGAAATCGACTGTGAGCCTGAAGATATCCTTGTAGGGCCTGGAGTCGAGGATGATGCCTACCCCGAAGAGCCTGTGAGTGACCCTGGAATCGACCTGGAAACGGTCCCGGTCGTGTTTATCATGCCTATCGCGCTTACCTGATCTACCGGACTTACCGGACTTACCGGACCTATCATCACGAGGTTCAGGCGGTATGGGCTCTAAAACGGGTCCGTTCGCGGGTTCGGTTCGTGACGGACGGGAGAACTCGGGTGCCATCAGGTTCCTCCTTCATGGGGGAGTGGGGCTGGAATGGGGGTGGAGCTGGCATCGATCATTTTTATCGCCCCTAGACCACGGGCATTGTTGCTGTTATAATAAAGGTTGAGGGCCAATGGCCAATACCGGGCAGGCGGGCAAGCAAGCCAGCCAGGCAGGCATGCAGGTGGGGCAGGGCAGTAAGCACGGACTGATACACATGCCAGGCGGGCAGACACACAGGCGGGCAGACACACAGGCGGGCAGACACACAGGCGGGCAGACACAGGCAGGCCGGGGTCATGGCCCGGAAGACCAGGTTCGTGCTCTATCAGACCGTTATCTCGCCTTCGATATTACAGTTCTCGCACTTGACGTTCTGGGGTTTACCGGTCTTGGGTATCTCCATCTGATGGGAACAGCCGGGACACTGGATGGTGGTCATGGGTCCCGAGGGCGGCTCCGGAGATGGTTCGGGAGGCACCTGTGGCTCAGTGCCGAAAGGGGCGTTCGGATGGCCATTCCGGGGGAAGACCGGTTGCTGGTTCCGGGTCGAAGGTGGAGGCAACGGAGGGGTTAGTGGAGGTGGAGGCGGAACCCCTCCAGGTGGCGGTGGCGGCGGTGGCGTACCATGGGGTTGGTAACCTGGCTGGTAACCTGGTTGGGGAGCTCCGGGTGGAGTCGCGTAGCCATATCCCGAAGTGGTTGTTAGTTTCGTGGTATAGTAGAAGAATATCGCCAGGATACAGGGGATGACCACTGCCCAGATCATCGACAGATAGTTGATGACAAAGTAATCATCGGATTCATCAACAAAATCGAAAAGGTTCTGTAATATCGTTATATTGTACCATATCGAGAACAGCGATAGCAGGAGGATCACAGCTCCGACAGATGCCAGCAAGACCTTCACCAAGGACATTTGGATTATGTTCGTTTCACCGCATATCATCGCGACATAACCAAAGATGGACGCGAAGAATATCAACCAGGTCAGGAGGATCACTTTCGAGATGCCCTCTCCGGCGTCTTCGATATCCTCAGGGCAATCTCCAATATCACAAATGAAGGATCCCTCGCTGATCGTGTCCCTTTCCCGTATGTTCTCTTCGTCAATAGACAGCCCTAACAATGGCACCATCGGAATACAGATCAAGGCGATGACCGAGAAGACCGTGATATACTTCGTTACCTTCTTGAGCTTTATAACCGCATCGTCGGAATCAGGGTTCTCATTACGTTTGCATATCAGATAGGTGAAAATGAACAGGACCAAACCGTACATGAGCATTATGAATCCGTTTATCGTCACCTGGAAGAACTCGAGAGGTTTCTCTGTCGTACTACGGATATCGCCTACGATGACCCGCTTGGTCAGGCCCATGAATGTGACTGCCGAGAAGAGCAGCAAGGCCGCCGGGACCTCCAGGGATTTCCCGAGGATATGGTTGACCAATGAGGGGGAATCCGACTGGCCGGCCCTGGCCCTGACCAGACCGGTAATGACAATGAGCATGGAAATGATGATGGTGATGACAAAAGCCCAGACCGACAGGTAGGCCCTGCCCTTGTAATGGTCGTGATCCGGCATCCCGAAGGCATCATCTTCATATTCCATGTCGATGTTTAGATATTCCTCATCCATTTTATCGCCGTTGCTGTACATCCAGGGTACCAGGAAGGCGATGAGGAGGCCCACAATGGCCAGGATCAGTAAGACGATACCGAGCTTGGCCTCGTAGCTCTGCTTGAAAAGATGGGACAATGGCGGCCCTCGGTACTGTTGTTGGGGATATTGCTGCCCGTATTGGCCCGGATAAGGACCCTGATAGCCATGGGGCGGACCCGCTGGTGGCGGTGGTAGTGGGCCTGCCTGCGGAGACGGTGGTGGCGGTGGAGGGAGTGGAGGGAGTGGAGACGACGGTGAAGCGGTATATGGCTGATCTTTATTCATAGCCTTCACGCCCCAATAACACGCGATTCTTTTCGTTCAAGGAGTTTCAATCTTGGGTGCCCCCTTATCGCCGGTGATAGCAGGCAACGCTAGAAAAAGCTGACGGATGAAAATGGATGAAAAGGACCCATATTCGGGGCCGGAGCCCGGCTTCTTGGCCAGTTGTGGCAGGGCTGAGCCCTCTATTTTCCACTATCGGTGGATATAACCTTCCCCTTCAGATAGGCCCAGGTGCTGCCGGTAACCCTGACATCCAGAAAGCTCCCGAGCCTCACTGTTCCGGGAACGACGAGGGGTCGATTGCAGCTATCCCGACAGATGGTGGTCCCGCTCTTCTTGTGTTCTGTGGCCAGGACCCGTTCATTGCGGCCATGGAGCTCCCCGAATCGCTTCTCCCCCATCGTTCGACGCAGTCGCGTGACCTCGCCCGAGCGTTCCTTGGCGATACCGAACGGTACCCGGTCTACCATCGAGGCGGCCCGGGTATGGGGGCGGGGCGAGAAGCGGGTGATGTTGATGACGTCGGGCTCAAGTTCTCCCAGAAGCCCAAGACTGGCCCGGTGGTCATCTTCCGACTCTCCAGGGAAGCCAACGATGATATCGGTGGAGAGCATCAGATCGTCGAAGCGAGAGCGAAAGGCCTCCACCACCTTCCAGAATCCGGCCAGAGCATGGCCCCGGCCCATGGCGTCGAGTATCCGCTGGGACCCGCTCTGGACCGGCAGGTGCAGGAACCGGTAGGTCCGGCGCCCCTCCCAGGACCTGGCCAGGCGCCTGGCTCGTGGGGAGGCGATAGCCGGGTTCAACATGCCCACCCGTATGCGAAACTCCCCTTCCAGGCCCTCCAGACCGGCCAGTAATGTCTCGAGGTCTGTGTCGATATCGGCTCCGTAGGCGGCGTTGTCCTGGCTTGTGACCAACAACTCCCGACTGCCATCGTCCAGGGCCGAAGCCGCCATGGCCATGACCCGCCGGACGGTCCGTGAGCGAACCCGACCCCTGGCTCGCAAAGTGGCGCAGTAGGTACAGCGGCCCAGACAACCCGAGGCGATGGGCAGGATGGCGCTGACCGGGACTTCGCCCTGCCTCGCTTCAGGCTGGCGGCTCCCCTTTCCGATGAGCTCCTCCAGTCCCCCCACATCCCCGGGAGCCAGCCGTTCCAGAGCCGGATAACGGGCTTCCAGTCGGGTCCGGTCGGCAGTGGCCATACAGCCGCCGATGATGACCCGTTTGCCCGCTGCCACCAATCTCTCGATGCGGTGTTCCATCCGGCCGGCGGTGGCCTGGACCACCGTGCAGGTGCCCAGAACGACGGTATCCGCAGCCTCGGGGCCATCCATGACCCGGTGACCCAGCTCCCCGGCTCGCCGGGCCAGCTCCCGGGTCTCGCCCTCGTTGGCGGTGCAGCCCTAGCCCTCGAAATGGATGCTCACGGAATGCAAAGGGTGTGAGCTAGAAAAA
>CAYSUX010000060.1:0-13042 GCA_964434315.1 uncultured archaeon | reverse complement strand
GATACCCACCGAATGGATCTTCAGCTTGGCCTCCGAGACCCGCAGGTCAGCCTCGGCCACCACCCGTGCCACCCTCAATCGTTTGACCGATAGATGGTCCTCTACCTCCAGTTTGACCGAGGGGGCGGTGTTGCAATCCACCAGTTCGACTCCGAAGTGTTTGGCCAGATCCGTGTAACCATTGCGAGTGAAAGCGGTCATGGTGGAGCCGGCCGTACCCTCGGCGATGACCACATTCTCGAAGCCCCGACCCATGCCCTCCAACCTCTCCAGTAAAGCCTGTGTCAGGGATACGTCGGCGGTGATCCCCTCGTCGGAACCAACCGCCAGAACAAGGTTGGGCTTGATGACTATCCGGTCGGCCTTACGGGCAAGCTCATCGAAGGCTGTGGCTTCCAGAACACTATCGGTGGAAGCCACCAGATCAGTGTGGGAAGGAACCGAAGCGATGTGGATGTGAGAGGATGTCGAACATGACATTGATGCACATCGATACCTTTGATGATACAAAGCTCTATGTTTTTAAAAAGCGGACCAGCAAGCCGTCAAACTCCCTTCGTCCCCATGAAGCCGAGGAGGCCTTGTGTCCTTGATGTCCCTGTGACCTTGCGGCCATTTTTCACAAACATCTGGCTGATTGGTCAAAGGCCCTAATCGTTCCAGGCGAAACTGGTTCCGACAGCCTCGCCCCTGAGCCCTTGCTCCAGTACCTCGAAGGGCAGGATGACCGAGGGGACCCGGGTCAGCCAGGTGAAGTCGTAGCAGGCCTTGACCTTCCCGGGCATGCCTTCCGATCTCTCATCCTGGTTCTGCTCGATCTTGATGCCCTTCTCTTTCAACTGGGTCTCAAGGGAGGCGTCATTCACCTCGATGTCGCTCACCGGCATTGCCGGGGGCGCCGGGAGGAGTACCGGAGCCTTGTGAACCTGGCCGGGTTTTTCTAAAGGTCGGGGGTCCCGGTCGTACAGTTGATACTTGCAGAGCATCACCATCCGGCTCATGTTGACCGTGGGATGGGCACAGATGGCCGGTAGGATGTCGTCGCCGGAAACCACACCGTACCGATGGGATCCATCGCTAAAGGGCGCCATGTCACCGTAACCGATGGGAATACGATCCGATGCCAGGATCTCCACCGCCTTCTTGACCATGGGCTCCATGACGAATCGTTTGCGGTCCTCGATGACCTGGCAATGGTCAAAGGGGCTGATGCTCTCGGTCATCAGACCATGTTCCTGGAAGATGGCCCTGACACAGTTGTTGAGAAACTCCACCGAGTGATGGACCACTTCCGGTGGTACCTTGTGAGCCAGTTTATGACCGAAAGGGCCCGCTCCGTGGACCAGGACCAATCGCAGCTCGGGTTGCTCCTGCAAGACCGAATCCAGGACCCCGGCGATGGCATCGAGCCGCTCGAAATGGATGAACTCCCCGCCACGCTCGATAATCTCGTCTATGGTGGTGGGAAACTCAGCGGTCCGCTCCTTGTCGGTGATGTCCGAGCCGCCCAGCTTGAGGCCGATAACGTGGGGTGCCGGGGATAACAATGAGGTCATGGTAGATCCCGTCTTGAACAAACGTGTGTTCAGGGCTCCATCCGGGGCAGTCTAAAAAGGCTATCTTTTTGGTCCGGGACGGTAAATAGACTAAAGCCCCGGCAGTTCATGGGGGTCGGATGTCTCCTGACAGAAAAGATCCGGTCGCCCTGGTCACCGGCGGTTCCCGCGGCATCGGTGCCGCCACCGTCATCGAGCTGGCCAGGGAAGGCTGGCAGGTGGCCTTCACCTACCTTGAGCAGAAGGTCAAAGCCGAGGCACTGGTTGATGCCGTTAAGGATCTTGAAGGCCGAGCTTGGGCCTACCGGCTCGATGTCGCCGACCGCCAGGAGATCGCAACAGTGGTCGATAGGGTTAGCCAAGAGCTCGGTCCGATCGAGGGCATAGTGGCCAACGCCGGGCTCTACGAGAGAGCCACCTCGGCCGAGCTGGCCGTCGACCCCGGGTTGTGGCGGCGGGCCCTCGACGTGAACCTCACCGGCGCCTGGAACATCCTGGCGGCTTGCCGGCCCCACCTGATCAAAGCCGCCAAAGCTGCCGGAATCGGAGCCTCGGCGGTTGCCGTCTCCTCGATAAAGGCCCACACCGGCAATCCCCGGGGCGCCCACTACGCCGCCGCCAAGGCGGGATGCGAGGGTCTTGCGCGCTCCCTGGCGATCGAATGGGCGCCCGAGGTCCGAGTCAACGGGGTCGTGCCCGGCTATATCGACACCGACCTCATCGCCGGCGATACACCCGAGAAACGAAAGGCAAGGGGTCGGGAGGTCCCACTGGGCAGGGTCGGAAGCCCGGACGAGGTGGCCCGGTCCATCGCCTTCCTTCTGTCGGCTCGCTCCTCCTACATCACCGGGCAACTGCTCCATGTCAACGGCGGGCTTTATCTGGGCTGAGGTGAGTGTATGCCATGAATCGAACGGAGCAAACTACATATTGACCTGTAACTTCCGGTAACCCATCCAAGGTGAGCCTGTGGCCTCGCGACCAATATCTTTCATGTTCTTCACGCTCCTGCTACTGCTCCTGGCAGTCAGCCTGACCGGCCTCTCCTCGACGGCCATACCCCAACGAGAGTTCCATATCATGTCCATCGAAACGGACACCCGAGAGGGACGATTGGGGGGGTTCGAGCCCCACATTCTGGCCGGACCGGGAATTGATGGCAATATCTGGTACTACTATGACAGCCCCAGCGGCCTGGTAAGCAAGGGGACCGAATATCCGGAAAACCAACACATACCGGGCAATCTCTGGGTCAGCAAGGATCTCGGGTACACCTGGGAGTACAAGCAAAAAACGGTCCTTGAGGGCATTTACAGCCCCGGTGGCAGCGGAGATACCTTCACAGCCATCAGCCAGAACGGAGCTATCTACCATACCGACCTCTACCTGAGTTCGGCCAGCGTCGATACCAGCTTGGATGGAGGCGACAATTGGATCCTCAACACCGTAGCCACCTGGTTCAACCCCACCAACGGCTTCATCGTTGACCGGCAATGGCTGGACATCGGCCCCACGATCGGCGGCGGTGAAGGCGACCAGACGCTCTATTTCTCCTATAACCATCTGGCCGAGGGCCTGGTGATGATCAGCGCCGATGTCACCGACCAGGCAGACGTGGCCGCCCTGTGGACCGCCTGCAACGGTGCCCAGGGGGGCGGCCCCATCACCACCGATGTGGCGGCGCGGGACAACCATGCCGTGGACGAGTTGAATGGGACGATCTACATCACAAATTACGCCTCGGGGCGGTCACAGATCGAGGTCTGGCGGTCAACTGACGGCTGCTTTTCCTTTGACGGGCCTTTTCTGGTGAAGGAGACCGCCTCGCGTGCCGAGGCCCAGAACATCTTCACCGTCATCGATACCGACATCGCCGGGAACATCTATGTTACCTGGTCCAGCCGCGACCAGATGTGGCTGGCGGTATCCACCGATATGGCCGAGACCTGGACCATCCATCAGGTAACCACCTCCCATGCCGTCAAGACCCTGCCCTGGGTCACCGCCGGCGACGAGGGGCGAGTGGCCATGGCCTGGTACGAGGCCGAGGAGGGAACCGATGGCGGGTCCGACGACAAGCACGACTCATGGTGGGATTTGAAGGTGGCCACCTCCTTTAACGCTCACAACGAAACGCCCGTTTTCGATATTTATACCGTGGAGGCGGCGGTTCACCTTGGCGGCATACAGACCACCGGGACCGGCGGCGGCTCCGACCGGGACCTGGGCGATTTTCTGACAGTGGATATCGATCCCTTTGGTCGGCTGCTCATCGCCTATGGTAACGACGCCCAGGACAACGGAACCAACGACAGCCGGATGTCTCACCCCATGTTCGCCGGCCAGCTCGACGGCCCCTTCTTCCGGGTGGGTAAAGGACCACAGATGAACGTGACCCATAGCCAGGTGGAAAACGAGGTCAGGCTTCGGTTCGAATCCCTCTGGGATCCGGATTTCGCGATAACCAACATCACCATCTACGGACACGATGACTGGCCGGGATTAAAGGTCGATGATCAGAATTCGTCCTACTCCATTCTCTACTCCGACCGGGATGGCACCTACAATCTTACCATCCAGGCCACTAACGAGATCGGCATGCGCTCGACCCTGGTGATCCCCATCACCATCAAGGCCGAGGACGAAGGCTGGACCATCGCCGGGATGCCCGCCTGGGCCGTGCTCGGGAGTGGGCTGCTGTTGCTGCTGGCTGTTGGGGCGGTGGCGGCTTCCGGCGCGGCAGGCGGATTGGCGGCGGCGTTCCGGAAGGGGGATGCGGGGGCCAAGAAAGAACAGATAGCGAAAGGTCAAGACAAAATGAAAGGCCTGAAAGAAGAGCAGGATATCGTGCTGGAGGCCGAGCAGTAGGATGATGATGGTTGGCTTACGGCGCAAGTGACCCCGCAGTCACTCGCCGACCCTCAAGGCCAGGGTTAAAAACCCAGGTCGGGGGTTTTACCCCTAAGGACTATTTGCTCCAATTCTTGCAGCTCCCAGTGAAGGATTCCCGCCTCCTCCATGCGGTCGAGACATTTGGAGGTGAACGGCTTGACTCCTTCGATATGCGTTTTCAATACGCATATCCTTGCAATACTTGCGTTTTCAAAACGCAAGCTATTTAAAGACTACCAAATCGGCGAGGTTCCAAAACAAGAGTCATTCCTGACATGGGAATTTATTTCGAAGGCCGTTCATTATTGATTGACTTATCAAAGCTGCCCTGCAACCAGAGCGACCCTTCGATTGAGTCACCAATCTCGGGTACTTCGCCGGGGATATTAGAGGCCAGAACATAGACCGGCACGGTGAAGGGGACAGTTCCGTCAACGCCATGGAAAAGCGGACCGGTGAAACAATAGCCTGGTTGGCTGAATATGTCCACTTTTTGCCTCTCTCTCACCGGCATGATGAACATCCAGTCGTCGGGAAATGCTCCCTCGAAGCTGGCCGGAAGAATGGCGGCGAAATCCTTTGAAAATTTGGTACCCTTTTTTGTCTGTTCCCTTCTTTGATGCTTGCGGACACCATAAGCTATGGCCGAGAAGTGCATCTGGTTGGTCCGGGGTATTACCTCCCCCCGCTGGTTGTAGAAGTTGGGATCGAAGGCCGCCAATGAGGCTCCCAACACCTTAAACTGCCACTGGCCTTCAATACGGTTGGTCCATCTGATGATGTGACCCAAGCCCTCGAGGGGGTGGGTTATTCTCTTTTGAGGCACTGGATAGGCTGACCAGAGCGAACCGTTGACCAACAGGACTTGACACTGCATGTCGCCTGGAGCGTGGATCAGACTTATCAGCTCATTATCCTGCTCTTGTTGAGTTTCGATATTGTAACCACGCCAGACCTGCCTGGTGGGTTCCCCTTTTGTTAAAGTCTCCTGGAGCAGTTCGTGAATTGCTTCGCCCTCTAAACCAACTATCTCCCAGTGGCTGCCGTGAGTGCCGTTTCCCTCCTGAACGGGAGGTCCCTGAGGAGTTTGAGTTTGTTGTTGTACCGGAGCAGGTTGTTGCTGGGGTGGCATATTTTGAGCCTTTTTCTTTTTTCTATAGATCATGAGATCACGCCAGATGGTAGGGCCGAGTCCCTATTTACCCTCGCCACTTGGGCCTCAGGCTAAGCTTCACCGGCAGGGGTAGCAGCTCGGTTGGATAATCTCCCTGCAACTCCTTCAGGCGGGCCGTCAGCGCCTGCTCGTCGAAGGCCTCCACCTGCTCCTTGGCGCCCAAGGCGGCAGGGTTGCGAAAGCGCACCGGCAGCTTGCCGCTATCGGCCTCCTTCTCACCATAGACCACGATGAGGGGAGTCCATTCCTTCTCGGCCTCGCGGATCTTCTTGCCGATCTTCATGTCCCGGTCATCCACGTCGGCGCGGCAGCCGGTGGCGGCGGTGAGCCGGGCGGCCAGGTCGAGGCAGGGGTTTATATACTCGTCGTTGACCGGCAGCAGTCTGAGCTGGGTGGGGTTCAGCCAGTATGGGAACATGGGTTTTTGGCCCCGGGACATCCGGTCCGCGGCATGCTCCAGCAGGGCGTAGAGATTGCGGTCGGTGGAGCCCGAGATGCTGGCGTGCATGATCAGCGGGCGCTGCTTTTCGCCCTCGGCGTCCACATAGCTGATGTCGTAGGTCTCGGCGTTCTCCACATCTATCTGGACCGTGCTGAGGGCGGCCGCCTTGCCCTGAGTATCGACTGCATTGAACTCGAACTTGGTGATGAAATAGGCATAACGCTCATCGAAAAGTTCCAGTAGCATGGGTCTGCCAAGCTTCTTGACCAGGCGGGCGTAGAATTCCTTGTTTTGCTCGTAGAACTGGGTCTGGGCCCGCATGGCCGCCTCATAGGGCACATCGATGCCCTCCATCCATTCCACCGACAGGTCGAACTGGTGCTCGAACTCGGTCAACGCCATCTGATGGTCGGCCACGAAGGTGTGCAGGTCGGGCATGGTGAAACCCCGTAGGCGGCGCAGGCCGGCCAGCTCCCCCGATTTCTCCCGGCGGTAGGAGCGCTTGGCCAGCTCGTACATCCGCAACGGCAGGTGGCGGTAGGATATCTGCATGTCATGGGCTATGAGGAACTGGCCGAAGCAGGCGGCAAAGCGCAAGAAGAATCGTCGATCACCCGACAGAACATGATACTGCCGGGCCGGAAAGCGGTCCAGGTAGGCTGCCAGGGTGGGGTGCTGGTGATCGTATATCTCGGGAGTCTCGACCTCCATGGCCCCGGCCCGGCGGCAAAGGTCGCCGATCTGCCGCTCCAGCAACTGCTTGATGAGAAATCCCTTGGGGTACCAGCGCAGGTTGCCGGCATCGGAACCGGGCTCACGGTCCACCAGTTCCAGTCGTTGCATCAGGGCGATGTGGGGAGGTTCCTTGGCCGACTCCCGGTCCTTGGAGACCTCATAACCCACCATGGCCTTCAGGACCCGATTGCCCTTGTACTTGTACTTCCTGATCTCGGCCAGGGTTCCGTCGGGCAAGAGCAGGTGGAAGGTGGACCTGGCCTTGTCCTCGGCCTCGATGGCTGCCGATTCGGCCGGAGCCCGCGCTCGCACCTCCTCGTGGTCGTCCACTGCCGGGTCGATCTCCCTGGACAGTTCGGACAGGGGATGGCCCTTGCAGGCCAGGGTGAATGATTTGTAGTGGCCAAAGGGGGCTCTTGAGACATCCCAGCCCCTCTCCCTGAGCGCTGCCTCGAGGCCGGGTAAGAGCTTCATGGCCTTGGCTGGAGGGGCCAGCTCGGGGCTCAGGTGGGCATAGGGATAGACCAGGATACGCTCGGCCTTGACCGTCCCGGCAGTCTCGTCGATCATTCCCGTAGCCCGTTCCAGCACGGCCTCGATGGCCTTGCTCCCGGCCACGTCACGGGCTTCGATGGAGGTGAAGGCCACCAGGACCTCTTCGATCTTCCGGGCCGCGTGGTCGCCCTCGAGGGTATCGAAATCCTTGCCGGCAGGACCTGTGCAATCAAACTCCATAAAATCTGCGTGGATCAGCAACAATCGCATGGTTGGTCTGGCTCAGACATGGCTCCTTCATAAGTTTGCGGGCCATGGTTGCCCATTTTGGCGCCCGGTGGCTCTGGGTCCGATCAAAACATATCGACCCCAAACGCCGACAAGCTTAACTATAAAGGGGGTTCTTAGCGGCCCTCCTAGAGGACTTACATGACCAAGCAGCCTAAGTCACGTAAGCGCAAGGCCTCATCAAAGAAGTCCAGAGCCAGAAAACGGCCGACTAAAAGACGAGGTCCCAAAGGCAAGGCAGGCCGTAAGGGCCCGACCTCAGCGCGCCGACCCTCATCCCACCAGAGGCAAAGACCTCAACAGAGCCGAACCCCACTGGCTATGCTCATCGCGTTGCTACTGGTCTTTGGAGGTGGATTGTTCCTGATGTCCGAGTATCCCCATGATGCCGATATCATCAGAGGCGGGATAATCCTGGTCTTCGTGGTATGGGTGGTTATCATCTTCTATCAATCCCTGGGTCAGGGCACCAGTCAGAGGTCACGCCGTCCAGGCCCGTCTTCCCGCCACCGCAAAGCCCCGCTGGATGAGACCGAGAAACCAAAACCAGGAGGCCCCACGATCACCCCCTCGGCCACAGCCCAGGTCGAGGCTGTAGCCACGGTAGCGGCGCCCGCCCCCGCGCCTTTGCCCTTGGATATCCCCATGGCGACCCTGGCTCCTCTGGCCTCTGTGGCTCCTGTGGCTGCCGTGGCGGGGGCACCTGAGCCTCTGGTGGCCCCGACGATCCCAGCCCTGCCTGCGGCACCCGCGGCCCAGGCCGCCAGACAACCCCGGCATGGTCGGGATATGATCTCCTATCCGATAAATGTCGCCGGTGGAGATTTTGCCAATACCCACATCCTGGTCAACAAGGATACCATCCTGCAATTGCGCTCGGCCCTGATACCGGACTTCGAACCGGCCCCCATCCCCAACCATATCAGCGTCGCCCTCACGATACCCCGGCAGATATACGAGCCTCCGGCAATGCCCGAGACCACTCCCGAACTGACAACTATCGCACCTCCGGTTGCGACCCCCGAGCTGGCCCCGGTCTCACCGGTGACCCCGGAGGCTATCCCAGCTCAACCGGTAGCGGTCCCTGTCTCACCAGTGGCGGCTCCTGCGGTTCCTGCGGCTGTCGGCGCTCAACCGGCTGCTGCTGCTACTCCTGTGGCCGCAGTCCCGGCGACAGCACCTGTCGGCGCAACCCCCGTTGCCGGTGTTGCTCCTGTTGCTCCGGTTGCCGCTGTGGCGGTCCCAGCGGTCGTGGCAGCTCCGGCCGAGCCGGCCATCGCGGCGGTAACGCCGGGAGCCGAGGCACCTGCCGAGGAAACCCCGATCGAAGACGATATGACGATAGAGTTCGAAGACGATGACATGGAATGGGAATAGATTTCCACCCCCTCATCCAATTCCAAGAAGCCACCATATCCAGTGATGACTCTCGATTTTCATGGTTCATTCATAATTTATCGACAAAATAAAATCGTGGAATGGAATTTGTTTCGAAAATCTCGTGAACCTTCTTGATCAAAAAACCAAACGTCCAACCAATGATCAAAGCAGCAATGCCAAATGGCTGCCTGCCCGCCCGCCGGCCTGCCTAACCGGATTGCTTTTCCAGTCTCTCCAGCTTGCCCAGGGCCTGCCTTACCGCGTTCTTGACCTTTTGCTCTTTATCATCGGCTATATTCTTCAGCGGTCCGATGGCCCAGGGGTCGCCCAGATTGCCCAGGGCTCTGGCGGCGGCCCGGCGAACCTCCCAGTCCTTGTCCTCGAGCAGGGGCAGCAGGCGCTCGATATCGCCAGCCTGTTCGTACCGCTTGACGATGGTGCGACCAAGGTTCATAGATCTTCGAAAGGGCATGTAGGCTCCGATGGGGGAATGGCCTGATACGGGATTTCATCTTAAGCGTTTCGACTCGAACGACCAGCCCCATCAACGCCGTCTCATTATCGCGAAAAGGGTAGCGGACGTCCCGATCGTCGCCATGGTCGCGATGCCGCCCAATCCCGGAGCCTGATCTCCGGCCCTGAGCTCAAGGGAGCCGGAGTCGAACCGCGACCCGTTCTTGTAGGCCTCCCATTTGATATTGTACTTGCCGTCGGACAGTTCCTGAATGACCTCGCAGTTGAAGATCATGGTACGGGTGTCGTCGACAGGTATCTTCATTGTTATCTCACCCACAGACCAGTTGAACTCGTCCCGGGGCAGTATCTTCAGCGTGTAGTTCGTCTCTTCGTCTGAGCGTATCTCGAAGCGTATCTCGAACTCCTCACCAACATTGCCTTCCACCCTGGGAAGGTTGATCCCCGACACCTTGGGGTCTGCCGCTGCCTGGGTGGCGACGATCAGGAATACGAGCAATGTCAGGACCAGCGTGAACATCGATCTCATGGGCTCACCGGTTTAGATATCTAGCACTCCCTGTATAAAAAGGATTAGATGGAAGGAAGGTGGAAGGGGCCGTGGAAGGCGGAGCGGGAAAGTGTGGAAATCGAAAATCGAGGGCCGGCATGCTGAACAGGAGACCGGCCGACTGGCGGGCGGTCACCGAGTCCGGAGGCCCGATGGCCATGTTCGTTGATATTGTTCGTTGAGTTATGGTGGAAGGTGTATAAAGTGCTCAATCCTCTCCCGGGATGGGTTCACAGATGACAGTGGGCCACTCCAGGTAGCGGTTTATCGCGACCTCGGCGATACCGGCTCCGAAGGCACCGATCCAGTTGATGTTCCAGGCCACCTTGCGAGCCACCAGCGCGAATTTGCCCTTGTAATCGAGCTTCTCGATGGCCTCTTCCAGTTTCTCCCCTCCGACCTCCTCGTGGGTCTTGAAGAGCTCTATGGCCTGGTTGGCCTGTTTCACATCTTTGGTCAGCAGGGCTCCAACGGCCATCTCCAGGATACCGGACGCGGCGTTTATCAACTCACGCAGGATCTTGACGACGGATGCCTCGAAGGTACCTTTATTTTCCTTGGTAAGCGCCATGAGTGATAGAGCGATGTTCTCGGCATGGTCTCCGGCCACCTCGAGGTATTTGGCCACTGTACGATCTCCCACCAGCTCCAGGCTGGAGCGAGCGCCCACCTTCTGGCTGGAGTCGGGGTCCATCTGGGCATTGAAGATGAGCCGGAGAGTGAGCCAGTAGAGACGGTCGACCTCGGATTCCCAGTCCAGCACATCCTGAAGAAGCGCGGGGTCCAGATGGGACAATGACTCGGCCAGGGTGTTGAACATCCGTCCCACGACGGTTTGCAACCGCTTGAGCAGTCGGTTGATGGAATACTGGTCAAGCTGGATGGCGCACTGGAGGACCATCGTAGTAGCGCTCTCCTCGATGACACCTATGCCCATCATCCGAGCCAGGGCCCGGTGGACCTCCTGGGATTGCTTGGCGGTGAGCCCTTTACGGGAGCGGATGACCAGGTAATCCCGGCCCAGGACATAGTTGCCAATGACCAGCTTCTCCAGCAGATTCTCCTGGGGATCGGCGTCGACATTGATATAGTAGCGTTTCTCGCCTCTGACCGTCAGATGTCGAGCCAGGCTGGAGGGGATGAGGCGTAGGGCCCCGTCTGATTCCTGGGACCAGAACAGCAGGTCGCCTCGTTCCACATTGTGTCGGCCGGTCCACTCCTTGGGGAGACTGACACTCAGGGAGCTGGCGCCTACTTTTTGAACCTTGCGAGCTTCCATAATAAGTCCTCCATCTCATGGTGTATGAGGTGGTATGTATTATCAACCTTTAGGTAATTACCACTATATTAAATTTACTTATTTTAAATGCATCAGGTCATGATAGAATATATTGCAGAGTATTACAAAAAGTATGGTACATGGCACGTCGCACAAATGGCACCAGCCAGGCTAGCGATTGCGAGGTCAAGCCAGGGCAAGCGATCGGGTTTCCCTTCCCGGCAATGGCGGCAGAGAACCGGTTCACACCAGAGCAGGGGCTTGCGTTGGTCCCGGGTGCTCGGTCTCAGGCTTCCTTGACGGCGGTGACCAGGTCCAGGATCGCTTCCTTGCCATCTCCGTAATACATTAGACAGTTGTCCGCAGCGAAGAGCGGATTGGGTATCCCCGCGAATCCGGGTGAAAGACTTCGCTTGATGACCACAACTGTCCGGGCCAGGTCCACGTTGATGATGGGCATCCCGGCGATGGGGCTCGTGGGATCGGTCCGGGCCATTGGGTTGACAACATCGTTGGCGCCGATGACGATGGCCACATCGGTCTGCTCGATGGTGGAGTTGATCTCGGCGTCATCCTTGAGCTTTTCATAGGGAACATCGGCCTCGGCCAGCAATACGTTCATATGCCCGGGCATGCGGCCCGCCACCGGATGGACCCCGTACTCCACCTCGATGCCCCGCTTCTCCAACAGGTTCGCAAGATCACGTACCGCGTGCTGGGCCTGGGCCACGGCCATGCCGTAACCGGGTATGATGACCACCCGCTGGGCGGTGTCGAAGAGCATGGCGACCTCGTCGGGACCCGCGGACTTCACCTTGCCGGCATAGACCTCGTCGGCGGAGGCGGTCTCGGCGCCGGGCTCCATCTTGCCGAAGATGACATTGGTCAGGGAGCGATTCATGGCCTTGCACATGATGTTGGTCAGGATGAGGCCGGCGGCACCCACCAGGGAGCCGGCGATTATCAGCACATTGTTCTCGATCACGAACCCGGTGGCGCAGGCTGCCAGACCCGAGTAGGAGTTGAGCAACGAGATGACCACAGGCATGTCCGCCCCTCCTATGGGACTTACCAGAAGAAGGCCCAGGATCCCCGCCAGGATGGCCAGTATGAGGTAGAGCATGTGATTGTCAGAGTCAAAGAAGAGCATGGCTCCGGCGACCAGTGCACCGATCAGAAGGATCCCGTTGACCACCTGTTGGCCAGGGAAACACAGGTTACCCCGCATCAGGCCCTGAAGCTTTGCGGCAGCCACCAGGCTTCCGAACAGGGTCACCGAACCGATTATCCCGGAGGCCACGGTGGCCACCAGAGAGAGGTCACTGGGGTTATCATCGATCATGAGGAAGGCTCCGGCGACCAGGAGCGAGGCGCCTCCACCGAACCCGTTGAAGTATCCCACCAACTGGGGCATCTGGGTCATGGCGACCTTGATGGCCAGGATGTAGCCGATGCTACCGCCGATGAGCAGGCCGGCGACGATGAACAGTACATCGACATGGGCCTCGTGGAGCAGGACCGTGACGATTGCCAGCAACATGGCCAGGGCGCCCATCAGGTTACCCCGGACGGCGGTCCGTGGATGGGTCAGGCCCTTCAATCCCAAGATGAACAGCACCGCTGCGATCAGGTACGAGAGATTGGCCAGGTTATCGGCCATGGAGGGATCGAGGTTCATCATTTCTTCCCCCTTAACATATCGAGCATCCGGTGGGTGACCGCTAAGCCACCCACGACGTTGATGGTGGCGAAGATCAGAGCCGCCATCCCCAGTATC